>JAUXWS010000094.1 GCA_030685015.1 bacterium | reverse complement strand
CTGGACCATGACGCAAGAGGAGCACCAGGTGATCACATAAGGGACGCAACGTCGTGATGTGGCTGCTGCGATCCACCACGCGATCGAGGAGCAGGATCGGGGGTCGCAATTGATTCACAAGCTCTGACCCCATGGGTAGATCCTGCCGTCAGGGAAGCGCGCGGCATACTCCCATTCCGCCTCGGTGGGCAGACGGTAGCCCGCCGCCTCGTGGGGAGGTGTGGCGGGGCCGGCATTCCAGTTCCCGTTGTAGTAGGGCTCCAGGCCGTTCAAGAGACTCAGCCAGTCGCACAGCGAGGCGGCGCCATGCCACGTCATGTAGTGGGCCGGGCGCGGGGCGGGATCGTAGCCGTTGGGATAGGAGTAACCCGGTCCCCAATTGCCGTAGACACCGGTGGCGGCCGTCAGGTAGAACTGCCCGGAGGCGGCGTTGAATCTGATCTCATGGAAGGCCGGGGTCAGTTCGGTGCGGATCAGGTTGCGCCCATGGGCTCGGATCCAACCGTCCTCGACCGTGATGAGTCCCGCGTCCCAGGCGTATTGGATGGCCGGCAGGGCCTGTTCATTGGTCAGCTCGGTGCGGGAGATCTCGAAATCGTAGGTCAAGGTGACCTCATGCACGGGTGTGGCGATGCCTGTGGCGCCCATCTCGAAGCTTCCTGCCGGGATGGCCACCATGTCCAGACCATGCGAACGGGTCACACCGACCAGGGTGAGTATCAACAAGGTCGCCTTCATGGGATCTCCGAGTTGGAATCAATGGATGGCTGAAGCTGGTTGTTCACTTTCTAACTTGAAAGGGAAATTTTGACGGCGGTCAGACCAACCGTCTGACCGCGGAAGCTGCCGCCGCCAAGCAAACCCATTGACCAGCCAACGGATCAATCCAGTTGGCCGGCTGGCCAGTTGGCATGCCTGTCATTCCCTCTGGACACCCCTCCTCCAACATGGTGAACAACACAGGTTCACGGGCACCTTGACAGAGGTCAGACCAACCGTCTGACCGCGGAAGCTGCCGCCGTCAACCAAACCCATTGACCAGCCAAAGGATCAATCCAGTTGGCCGGTTGGCATGCCTGTCATTCCCTCAGGACACTCCTCCTCCAACATGGTGAACAACACAGGTTCACGGGCGCCTTGACAGAGGTCAGACCAACCGTCTGACCGCGGAAGCTGCCGCCGTCAACCAAATCCATTGACCAGCCAACGGATCAATCCAGTTGGTCGGCCGGCCGGTTGGCATTGCCTGTCATTCCCTTCGGACACCCCTCGCCGATCATGGCGAAAACCCGTGTCCACAGGCATCCCAAGCTCCCCGCCTGGCGTTGCATCCACTGTGACATGACGGGGTCATGAACCCCGCTGTCCGCATGCACCCACGACCAGGCAGGAGGCTCGGATGAACCGCCCACGCCGCCGCGATCAGGCAGGGACTATCCACCATGTGATTCTCAAGGGACACAACCGCGGCAACATTTTCTGCCACGACAAGGATTGCCACAACTTCCTGGACAGCTTGTCCCGTCAAGCCCGGACGTGGGATTGCACCTTGCATGCCTACTGCCTCATGCGCAATCACATTCATCTCATCCTCTCGGTTCAGCGGAATGGAAGCATGGGCCGGGTCCTGAAGGTCGCAGCCGGTCGACACACCCAACGCATGAACCAGCAGCTCGGCCGATCTGGTTCGCTGTGGATTGGACGGTACTGGTCCGAACCGATGGAGGATGACCAGCGCATCGCCACCTGTCACCTCTACATCGAGTCAAACCCAGTCCGGGCGGGTCTTGTGGAGGAGCCGCAGCACTACATGTGGTCCAGCTACCTGGCCCATGCCCATGGCGATCCAAATCCTCACGTGACGCCAACGCTTTGGTATCAGGGTCTTGCCACGACCTCGTCCGGGCGTCAAGACGCCTACAGACAACTCATGGCGGATTACCTCACGGCGTGGAGGGTTCGAACATGACCAGATCACAGGTCAGATGATGGGTCTGACCGCGATGGCAAAGGTCAGATGATGGGTCTGACCGCGGCGGCAAAGGTCAGGTCAGATGATGGGTCTGACCGCATGAACAAACAGCGCCCGGCCTCCTCGCGGAAGCCGGGCGCTGCAATCGGTCACAGTCAGTGCGGACGGACTATTCCTCCTGCGCCGCCTCGGCGCGGGCGCGGGCCTCGGCCTCCACCTGGGCGGCCTCGCGGGCGGCCTCCTCCTCCTGCCGCAGGCGCAGGTAGGGATCCTCCACGTGCAGGGAATCGTACTTGCGCAGGCCGGTGCCCGCCGGGATGCGGTAGCCCATGATCACGTTCTCCTTCAGCCCGATCAGGCCGTCGGAGCGCGAATGGATGGCCGCCTCGGCCAGCACGCGGGTCGTCTCCTGGAAGGAGGCGGCCGAGATGAAGGAATCCGTGTTGAGGGCGGCCTGGGTGATGCCCATCAGCACCGGCTCGAAGATGGCGGGTTGGGCGGGCCGCACCTCGGGATCCTTCACGTCGGCGCCCTCGCGGCGCAGCTCGCGCAGGCGGGACAGCTCGTCGGCCAGGCGCTCGCGGCTGACCAGCTCGCCGATGTGGAAGAGGCTGTCCTGCACCGCCTCCACGATCACCATGTTGTGCATTTCCTGGTTGAGGCGCTTGAACTTGTTGCCGTCCACCAGGTCGCCTTCCAGGTACATGGTGTCGCCCGGATCCGTGATGCGCACCTTCTGCATCATCTGGCGCACGATCACCTCGATGTGCTTGTCGTTGATGCGCACACCCTGGAAGCGGTAGACCTCCTGGATCTCCTCCACCAAGTACTCCTGCACCTTCATGGGACCCAGCACGCGCAGGATGTCCTGCGGCACGATGTTGCCCTCGCAGAGCTTGTCGCCCGCCTCCACGTACTCGCCGTCGTGCACTTCGATGTGCTTGCCGACGGGCACCTTGTAGGATTTGGGATCGCCGAACTCGGACTCCACCGTGATCTCGCGGTTGCCCGTCTTCACCTCGCCGAAGCGCACCGTCCCGCTGATCTCGGTGATGATGGCCGGATCCTTGGGCTTGCGCGCCTCGAAGAGCTCGGCGACACGGGGCAGACCGCCCGTGATGTCGCGGCTCTTGGACATCTCGCGGGGTTTCTTGACCAGGGCCGCGCCGCGGCTGATGGTCTCGCCTTCCTTGACTTCCAGGTGGCTGCCCACCGGCGGCACCACGTCGGCCAGCTTGTCGCCGGTCTTGGGGTCCAGCACGAGGATGTGCGGGTTGATGCGGCGGTTGCGGCTGTCGATGATGACCATCGACTTCTTCTCGCTGACTTCGTCGATCTCCTCGCGGAAGGTGACTTCGGCGATGAGGTCCTGGAACTTGACCACGCCGCTGGCCGGCGACAGGACGGCCACGTTGTGGGGATCCCACTCGTAGATGACGTCGCCCACCTTGACATCGTCCTCGTGGTTGAGGCGCAGGGCGGCGCCGTAGGGCACCGAGTACTTGGCCACCGGCCGGCCCGCGTCCGCCAGGATGCTGATCTGGCCGTTGCGGCGGTTGGTCACCATCACGCCGTCGTCGCGGGTCACGGTGGAGATGTTGACGAAGTTGAGGCGGCCGGCGGCGCGGGCGCGGATCTCCGCCTCCTTGGCCTCCAGCGAGGCGGCGCCGCCAATGTGGAAGTTGCGCAGGGTGAGCTGGGTGCCCGGCTCGCCGATGGACTGGGCGGCCATCACGCCCACCGCCTCGCCCTCGTCCACCAGGGAGTTGGTGGTCAGGTTGCGGCCGTAGCAACGGGCGCAGCAGCCGCTGTCCAGCTCGCAGGTGAGGACGGAGCGGATGCGCACCTTGTCCACCACGAACTGGCTGATGCGCTCGGCCAGCGCCTCGTCCACCAGGGAGTTGGCGTCGGCGATCAGCTCGCTCGTGATGGGATCGAAGAGGTCCTCGGCCAGCACGCGGCCCAGGATGCGCTCATGGAGGTGCTCGGTGATCTCCTCGCCCTCGCGGTGGGCCTGGATGTCGATGCCCATGATCGTGCCGCAGTCCAGCTCCCGCACGATGATGTCCTGGGCCACGTCCACCAGCTTGCGCGTCAGGTAGCCGGCGTCCGCCGTCTTCAGCGCCGTGTCGGCCAGTCCCTTGCGCGCGCCGTGGGTGGAGATGAAGTACTCGAGCACCGACAGGCCTTCCTTGAAGTTGGCCGTGATCGGGTTTTCGATGATCTCGCCCTTGCCGCCGGTGAGGCGCTTTTGCGGCTTGGCCATCAGGCCGCGCATGCCGGCCAGCTGCTTGATCTGGTCGTTGCTGCCGCGGGCGCCGGAATCGGCCATCATGAAGAGCGGGTTGAAGCCGTTGTCGTCCAGCTTGAGGTGGTCCATCAGGCGCTTGGCGATGCGCATGGTGGCCTGCGTCCAGGTGTCGATCACCTTGTTGTAGCGCTCGCCGTCGCGCATGTAGCCCAGGTGGAAGCCCTCCTGGATCTGGTCGACCTCCTTCTGCGCCTTGGCGATGATCTCGTACTTCTCGGCGGGGATGAGGATGTTGGCCAAGCCGATGGAGGCGCCCGAGCGGGTGGCGTTGGTGAAACCAAGCTGCTTCAGCTCGTCCAGGAAGCGCGCGGCGCGCTTCAGCCCCACCGAATGGAAGACGTCGAAAATGACGCGCTCCAGGGCCTTCTTGTTCATCACCTCGTTGCGGAAGCCCTTGGCCACGCGCAGTTCCTCGGGCAGGATGAGGTTGAAGAGGACGCGCCCGGGCGTCGTCTCCACCAACTGGCCGTCCAGACGGATGGAGATCTTGGTGTGCAGGGTGACGTAGCCGTGGGCCAGGGCGGCGCGCATCTCGTCGATGCCGGCGAAGCGTTTGCCCTCGCCCACCGCGCCGGGCCGGAACTTGGTCATGTAATAGCAGCCCAGCACCATGTCCTGGCTGGGCACCGTGATGGGCCGGCCGTTGGCCGGGTGCAGGATGTTCTGGTCCGCCATCATCAGGTACTTGGCTTCCAGCTGCGCCTCGAAGGAGAGGGGCACGTGGACGGCCATCTGGTCGCCGTCGAAGTCGGCGTTGAAGGCGGTGCAGACCAGCGGATGCAGCTGGATGGACTTGCCCTCCACCAGCAGGGGCTGGAAGGCCTGGATGCCCAGCCGGTGCAGGGTCGGCGCGCGGTTGAGCATGACCGGATGGTCCTTGACGATCTCCTCGAGAATCTCCCACACGAAGTCCGGCCCGTCCTCGATGATCTTCTTCGCCTTCTTCACCGTGGGGGCGCGCATGGTGTCCAGCAGGCGGCGGATGATGAAGGGCTTGAAGAGCTCGATGGCCATGTACTTGGGCAGGCCGCACTCGTGCAGCTTGAGATCCGGACCCACCGTGATGACGGAGCGGCCGGAATAGTCCACGCGCTTGCCCAGCAGGTTCTGGCGGAAGCGGCCCTGCTTGCCCTTGAGCACGTCGCTCAGGCTCTTGAGCGGGCGGTTGCCGTCGCTGCGCACCGCCGTGTTCTTGCGGCTGTTGTCGAAGAGGCTGTCCAGCGCCTCCTGCAGCATGCGCTTCTCGTTGCGCAGGATGACCTCGGGCGCCTTGATCTCGATCAGGCGCTTGAGGCGGTTGTTGCGGATGATGACGCGGCGGTAGAGGTCGTTGAGGTCGCTGGTGGCGAAGCGGCCGCCCTCCAGCGGAACCAGCGGGCGCAGGTCCGGCGGGATGACGGGGATGACGTCCATCACCATCCATTCCGGCTGGTTGATGAAGGCGCCTGTCTCCGCATCGCGCTTCTTGAAGGCCTCGATCACCTTGAGGCGCTTGAGGGCCTCCGTCTTGCGCTGGAGGCTGGTCTCGGTGCGCACCTGGTTGCGCAGGTCGTGGGAGAGCTGGTCCACGTCGGTGCGCATGAGCAGCGCCTTGATCGCCTCGGAGCCGATCATGGCGACCATCTTCTCGGGGTCGCCCTCGGGCAGGTCGCGGTTGCCGGGGTGGGTCCGGTGGAACTCCTCCAGGGTCGCCTCGCTGACGGCCTGGCCGGCGCGCCAGCCCGAGACGCCGGGGTGCACCACGGCGAAGCTCTCGTAGTAGATGACCTTCTCCAGGTCCTTCACCGTCATGCCCAGGAAGTAGCCGATCTTCGAGGGCAGGCTGCGGAAGAACCAGATGTGGACGATGGGCACGGCCAGGGTGATGTGCCCCATGCGCTCGCGGCGCACCTCCTTCTTGGTGATCTCAACGCCGCAGCGGTCGCAGACGATGCCTTTGTAGCGCCGTCCCTTGTACTTGCCGCAATGGCACTCCCAGTCCTTGACCGGGCCGAAGATCTTCTCGCAGAAAAGGCCGTCCTTTTCCGGCTTGTAGGATCGGTAGTTGATCGTCTCGGGCTTGGTCACCTCCCCCCGCGACTCGGCCATGATCATGTCCGGGCTGGAGAGGGTGATGGTCAGGTGCTCCTTGCGAGCGACTTCCAGTTGAATCAAGGCGTCCTCCCTTCCCAAGCGGCCTGCCGGCTTGGGTTACCGACAGACTCTAGAAGAAGAACTGGGTCTTGGCGAACTCGGGGATGTTCAATCCCAGGCCCTTCAGCTCGTGGATGAGCACGTTGAAGGACTCGGGCACTCCCGGCTGGGGCAGGTTCAGCCCCTTGACGATGGCTTCGTAGGTGGCGGTGCGGCCCTGCACGTCGTCCGACTTGACGGTCAGGATCTCCTGCAGGATGTTGGCCGCGCCGTAGGCCTCGAGGGCCCAGACCTCCATCTCCCCGAAGCGCTGCCCGCCGAACTGGGCCTTGCCGCCCAGCGGCTGCTGCGTGATGAGGCTGTAGGGGCCGATGGAGCGGGCGTGGATCTTGTCGTCGACCAGGTGGTTGAGCTTGATCATGTAGATGGTGCCCACCGTCACCGGCTGGTCGAAGCCCTCGCCCGTCTTGCCGTCGTAGAGCTGGACCTTGCCGCTCACCGGCAGACCGGCGTCGCGCAGCTCCCGCTCCACGTCCTCCAGGGTGGCGCCGTCGAAGACCGGGGTGGCGTAATGCTTGCCCAGCTTCCGCCCGGCCCAGCCCAGGGCCGTCTCGAAGACCTGGCCCAGGTTCATGCGGCTGGGCACGCCCAGCGGGTTGAGCACGATGTCCACCGGCGTGCCGTCGGCCAGGTAGGGCATGTCCTCCACCGGCACGATTTTTCCCACCACGCCCTTGTTGCCGTGGCGGCCGGCCATCTTGTCGCCGATCTGGATCTTGCGCTTCTGGGCGATGTAGACCTTGGCGATCTGCACGATGCCGGGGGGCAGTTCATCGCCCACCTCGATCTTGTGGCGCTTGTTGCGCGCCTCGGTCGAGACGATCTCCTTCTGGACCTTGTAGTTGTTGACGATGGACTCCACCTCGACGTTGATCTGCTCGTCGTCCGTCCAGTCGCCGGCGTCCAGGTCGTCCAGGTCCAGCTTGAGGATGTGCTTCTCGGTGATGGTCGTGCCCGGCTTGAGGCGCAGCTTGCCCGTGGCCTGGTCGCGGATCTCGCCGGCCACCTGGCCCACCAGCAGGTCCTTGAGGTCCGCCTCCAGGGCGTGGCGCAGGACCTGCAACTCCTCCTTCAGCTGGTTCTCCACGTCGTCGAGCAGCTTCTTCTCGCTGCGCTTGGCCTTGGGATCCTTCTTCTTGCGGCTGAAGAGCTTGGTGTCGATGATGACGCCCTTGCCGCCCGGTCCCACCACCTTCGAGGCGTCCTTGACGTCGCCCGCCTTGTCGCCGAAGATGGCCTTGAGCAGCTTGTCCTCCGGGCTGGACTCCATCTCGCCCTTGGGCGTCACCTTGCCGATGATGATGGAGCCGGGCAGCACCTTGGCGCCCACCCGGATGATGCCGTTCTCGTCCAGGTCCCGCGTCGCCTCCTCGGAGACGTTGGGGATCTCGTTGGTCAGCTCCTCTTCGCCGCGCTTGGTCTCGCGCACTTCAAGCACCTCCTCCGTGATGTGGATGGAGGTGAAGACGTCGTTGGCCATCATCTTCTCGGAGAGGATGATGGAGTCCTCGAAGTTGTAGCCGTTCCAGGGCATGAAGGCCACCAGCACGTTGCGTCCCAGGGCCAGGTCGCCCCGCTCGGTGGCGCAGCCGTCGGCCAGGATGTCGCCCTTCTTCACCTTGTCGCCCAGGTTGACGAGGGGCTTCTGGTTGACGCAGGTGTCCTGGTTGCTGCGGACGAACTTGAGCAGCGGGTAGACGCGCGTGCGCTGGGCCAGGCGGCTGGGGACGCGGGCCTTGTGGCTGGGCGTGACCTCGATGCGGTCCGCGCTCACGAAGGTGACGATGCCGGCGATGTCCGCCGTCACCACGGCCCGGCTGTCCACGGCCGTCTTGCGCTCCATGCCGGTGCCCACGACGGGCGCCTCGGGCTGCACCAGCGGCACGGCCTGGCGCTGCATGTTGGAGCCCATCAGGGCGCGGTTGGCGTCGTCGTGCTCGAGGAAGGGGATGAGGCAGGCCGCCACCGACACGATCTGGTCCGGCGAGACGTCCAGGTAGCTGATCTCGCCCGGCGCCACCACCGGGTACTCCGCCCGGTAGCGGGCCTTGACCAGCTTCTCCGCGATGGCCCCCTTGTCGTCCAGGGCCACGTCGGCCTGGGCGATGGTGAAATGGTCCTCGTCGTCCGCGCTCAGGTACTCGATCATCTTGGTGGCGCGGCCTTCCTTCACCCTGCGGTAGGGCGTTTCCACGAAGCCCAGGTCGTTGATGCGGGCATAGGTGCAGAGGCTGGAGATGAGGCCGATGTTGGGGCCTTCCGGCGTCTCGATGGGGCAGAGGCGACCGTAGTGCGTGTAGTGCACGTCGCGCACCTCGAAGCCGGCCCGCTCCCGCGTCAGGCCGCCGGGGCCCAGGGCGGAGAGGCGGCGCTTGTGGGTCAGCTCGGCCAGGGGGTTGACCTGGTCCATGAACTGGCTGAGCTGGTTGGTGCCGAAGAAGGTGTTCACCACGCTGGAGACGGTGCGCACGTTGATCAGGTCCTGGGGCGTCAGGCGCTCCGAGTCGTGCAGGTTCATCCGCTCCTTGATGGTGCGGGCCATGCGCGTCAGGGCCACGCTGAACTGGTTGGCCAGCTGCTCGCCCACGGTGCGCACCCGGCGGTTGCCCAGGTGGTCGATGTCGTCGGTCAGGCGCTTGCCCTCGCGCAGCTCCAGGACGTACTGGATGATCTCCTTCAGGTCCTGGATGGTGAGGATGCAGACGTGGCGGGGAATCTCCAGCCCCAGCTTGGCGTTCATCCGATAGCGGCCCACGGCGCCAAGGTCGTAGCGGCGCTCGTCGAAGAAGAGCTTCTCAAGCAGGCCCTTGGCCGTGTCCAGGTCGGGCGCCTCGCTGCCGCGCAGCTCGCGGTAGATCTCGAGGAGGGCGTCCTCCTGGCTGCGGCAGGAATCCTTGCCCAGGGTGTTGCGGATGATGTCGTAACCGGTGGAGTGCTCGTCCTCCTTGAGCAGCAGCACGCTGGTCACGCCGCGCTCCTTGAGGACGGCCAGCGTCTCCTCGTTCAGGACGGTGCCGCGCTCCACCACGATCTCGCCCGTGCCCTGGTCCACCACGTCGTCGATGATCTGGCGCTTCAGGTAGCGCGCCGCCGTCTTGGGCGCCAGGGCCACCTCCTCCGAGTAGCCGAAGAGGTTGAGGATGAGCGCGTTGGTGGCATAGCCCATCGCCCGCAGCAGGGTGGTGACGGGGAATTTCTTGCGCCGGTCGATGTAGACGTAGAGCACGTCGTTGATGTCGGTGGTGAACTCCACCCAGGACCCGCGGAAGGGGATGATGCGCGCCGCGTAGAGCGGAGTGCCGTTCTGGTGCTGGGTCACGCCGAAGAAGACGCCGGGGCTGCGGTGCAGCTGGCTGACGATGACCCGCTCCGAGCCGTTGATGATGAAGGTGCCGGTCTCGGTCATCATGGGCAGGTTGCCCAGGTAGACCTCCTGCTCGATCGTCTCGCCGAAGCCGTCCTCGGTGGCCGTCTTGCGCGAGAGGCGGAGCAGGGCCTTGAGGGGCGCGGCGAAAGTGACGCCCCGCTCCTTGCACTCGTCCACCGTGTACTTGGGCGGCTCGATCAGATAATGGCTGAACTCCAGGATGTGCTCCTCCCGATTGTCGATGATCGGGAAGATGTTCAGGAACACGGAATTCAGACCCACCCGTTCCCGCTCCTCGGGCCGCACGCCCGCCTGGATGAAGCGCCGGAAGGACGCCAGCTGGATGTCCAGCAGGTCCGGCAACTCCACCAGCTTGGGGATCCTGGAAAACGAATGGCGTTGAATGATGTTCTTCGCCTTCAAAGGAGACCTCCTCCACCTGGGACAGCAGTATCACGGCCATGGTGACCGGTTGGCGCAGGGAAACCGCCGAAGGCGGTCCACCGGGGCGATCGCGGCGGGTCGGGCTTCCGGAGCGGACCGTCAGGCTGCCTGGCGCTGCGGTTCATCCGGCCTCCTGCCTGTTGCCAGTACCGGGTCGATCAGGGACCCTCAGGTCCGAAAAACAAGGGGAAGCCACACCCCCTTTCCGGGGGTGTGGCGGGATGGGCATGAGCCGTCGAGACTACTTGATCTCGATGGTGGCGCCCTCGGCCTCGAGCTTCTCCTTGATCTCGTTGGCCTCGGATTCGGACACCTTTTCCTTCACGGCCCTGGGCAGGTTGTCCACGAAGTCCTTGGACTCCTTGAGGCCCAGGCCGACGATGTCCTTGATCACCTTGATGACGGCGATCTTCTTCTGGCCGGCGCTGGTCATCACCACATCGAACTCGGTCTGGACCTTCTCCACGACCGGACCATCACCGGCGCCCGCCATCACGGCCACCGGGGCCGCCGCGGACACATTGAACTCGACCTCGATCGCCTTGACGAGCTCGGACAGCTCCAGCACGGTCATTTCCTTGACCTGCTCGATGAAGACCGCCTTGTCGAACGCCATGGTGTATCTCCTTTTTCCTTCAGTCCAAATCCTGGATGGCGCGAGCCTAGGCCGCGGCGCCATCCTCCGCCTTCTCACCGGCGTCCTCGGCGGGAGCGTCCGGAGCTGTCTCATCGGGGGTCGGGTCGGTTGCCGTCGGCGCGTCGGCCAGAGCGGGAGCGGCGGCCTCGCCGCGCGCATCGGCCACGGCATTGAGGACGCGGGCAAAGCTGGCGATGATGCTGTTCAGCACGCCGGCCAACATGCCCAGGGCCTCGTCGCGGGTGGGCATGGTCGCCAGGGTGGCCAGGAACTCGCCGCCGTGGACGCCTTCCTCGAAGCCGATGGCCTTGACGACCGGCCGCTCGTTGTGATGGAGGGCAAAGCGCCTGAGCACCTTCGCCACCACCGGCGCCTCGCCGTAGGCCAGGGTGAGCGAGCTGGGACCGTGCAGGTCCTTGCCGGCATCAGCCCAAACCGTGTTCTGCAGCGACATGCGGATCAGGTTGTTCTTCACGACCTGGATCTCGGCGTCGGCCTTGCGCAGTTCGGCGCGCAGGGCCGTCATGGCCGCCACGTTCATGCGGGAATAATCCGCCACGTAGACGGCCTTGGCCCGGCCCAGGCGCGTGCCCAGATCCTGGATGACCGCTTCTTTCTTGGGGGTAGGCATCGCTCGCTCCTAGCTCTTCACGCGGTCAAGGACTTCGACCTTGTCCAGCTTGATGCCCGGTCCCATGGTGCTGGAGAGGGTGATGTTCTTGACGTAGGTGCCCTTGGCGCCGGAAGGCTTGAGCTTCAGCACCGTGCGCACGAACTCCTCCACGTTCTCCACCAGCTTGTCTGGCTCGAAGGAGGCTTTCCCCACGCCAACGTGAAGAATGCCGTAGCGATCGACCCGGAAATCGATGCGGCCGGCCTTCACTTCTCGCACCGCCTGTCCCACGTTGGGAGTCACGGTTCCCACCTTCGGATTCGGCATCAGGCCACGCGGACCTAGGATCCGGCCAAGCTTGCCCACCACGCCCATGGCGTCGGGCGTGGCGATCACACTGTCGAACTCGATCCAACCGGCTTGGATTTTCTCCGCCATGTCGTCGAGTCCGACGTAGTCGGCCCCTGCTTCCAGGGCCTCCTTGTGTTTGTCGGGCTTGGCCAGGACAAGGACACGAACGCTTTTGCCAGTTCCGTGAGGAAGGGAAACTGTCCCTCTAACGATCTGGTCCGCATGCCGCGGATCGACGCCGAGGTTCATGGTGACTTCCACCGTCTCGTCAAACTTGGTCGTCACGCAGGACTTCATGAGCTGGACGCCGTCGACCAGCGGGTACTGCTTGAGACGATCCACTTTGGCGAGGACGGAAGAGTACCGTTTGCTTCTCTTCATGTCTCTGCCTTGGCTTCCTTTGGGTTAGTCTTCCACCACGATGCCCATGGACAAGGCCGTGCCCGCGATGATGCGCGCGCCCATCTCCTCGTCGTAGGCGTTCAAATCTTCCTGCTTGATGCGGGCGATCTCCCGGCACTGCTCCATGGTGATCGTTCCCACTTTGTCGCGGTTGGGCACGCCACTGCCCTTGGTGATGCCGGCCATCTTCTTGAGCAGGGCCGACGCGGGCGGGGTCTTGGTGACGTAGGTGAAGGAGCGGTCGGCGTAGACCGTGATCACCACAGGGATGATCATGCCCTTCTGGTCCTGCGTCTTGGCGTTGTACTGCTTGCAGAACTCCATGATGTTCACGCCGTGCTGGCCCAGGGCCGGTCCCACGGGAGGGGCCGGGGTGGCGGCGCCGGCGGGGAGTTGCAGTTTGATGTAGCCCGTGATCTTCTTCATGCGTCGTCCCTGTCACTCGGTTGGGGCGGCCCTGCGGCCGGCCCGATTAATTGATGGGCTCCACCTGGGTGAAATTCAGTTCCACCGGGGTGGAGCGGCCGAAGATCGACACCATCACCTTGAGGCGCTTCTTCTCTTCGTTGATCTCCTGCAGAGTGCCGTTGAAGTCGTTGAAGGGCCCGTCGATGATCTTCACCTGCTCGCCCACCTTGTAGCGGTGGTCAAGGGTGGGCTCGTCGTTGGATCCCATCCGCCCGATGATGCGCTTGACGTCCGTGTCCGACAGCGGATGAGGCTCGTTGTTGGGACCCACGAAATTGAGCACGCTGGGGGAGTTGAGCAGGAAGTGGCGGGTCTGCAGGGTGAGCACCATCTCCACGAACATGTAGCCGGGGAAATTGATGACGTCCTTCACCTTCCGCTTGCCGGCGCGCATCTCCACCTTTTTCTCGGTGGGGATGTGCACGTCCGTGATCAGCTCGCCCAGGCCCAGGCGACGCGCCTCCTCCAGGACGAAGCGCTTCACCTTTTCCTCCTGGCCCGTGAACACTTGGACGGCGTACCAGCGCTTGACCAGCTCGCCTTCGGTGCCCACATCCTGCTGCGTGGCCTGCTCCGTCATGCCCGTCCCCGGATTAAAGGATCCATCCCACTGCCCGCGACAGCAGGAAATCGAAGAAATAGACGGTCGCAGCCAGCAGCAGGGAGACGAAGACCACCACGCCGGTGGAACTCTTTAGGTTGGCCCAGGTCGGCCAATTGACCTTCCTCATCTCCTCGTTGACTTCGCTGATGTAGGTCTTGAAGTTGACCATGGCGATGTCCTGCACTCACTTTCGGTAGCAGGCCAGGAGGGATTCGAACCCCCAACCTACGGATTTGGAGTCCGCCGCTCTACCATTAGAGCTACTGGCCTGTGCGGCAAGCCGCTACTTGGTTTCCTTGTGCGGAGTGTGCTTGTTGCACCACGGACAATACTTGGTGAACTCCACGCGACCCGTGTGCTTGCGCTTGTTCTTGGTCGTCGTGTAGTTGCGCCGCTTGCACTCCTGGCAGGCCAGGATGATGATGTCGCGCATCAGTCCACTCCTTTTGCCCCGGCGGGGCGGGCGGGGCGGCATGGCCGGCCCGGTCGGTCCACTACTCCAGGCAACGGGCCTCGATCTGTCGATGCCCGGCCAACCCCTGATCCTTCTTCAGGATCCTCGCAACGGCCCCCCGTAGGGACACGACGCGTCGTGTCCCTACGGCGCGGCCCATTCTACTTCTGGATCTCCGTCACCACGCCGGCGCCGATGGTGCGGCCACCCTCGCGGATGGCGAAGCGCAGGTCCTTCTCCATGGCGATGGGCGCGATCAG
>JAUXWS010000093.1 GCA_030685015.1 bacterium | reverse complement strand
GGTGACGGCCAAGGTCTACCACGACGCCCGCACCATCTGGCTCTTGCCGGGGGACATCAAGGAACGCGTGGGCGGGGGGCTCACCGCCACCAAGCAGCGAGTGGCCAAGGCCGTGCAAGCCTGCCGTGCCCGGGACGGCCGGCCCTGGGCAAGCGCCGGCTGGGACGCCACCAAGGACCGCAGCGAGCACCAGTTCGACGCCGCGGCGGCCATCCTGGCAGGCATGAGAGAGGACCTGTTCCAGGCCGTCATTCGATAGGAGTTCGTCCGTGGGATACCTGGACCTGGTGGAGCGCATCAAGCGCGAACTGACCATGGACGAGCTGGTGCCGCACCACACGGGCCGCAAACCTATCCGCTGTCCCTTGCCCGGGCACGAAGACGCGAACGGGTCCTTCATGGTCTACCCGGAGACCAACTCGTGGTGGTGCCCAAGCCATCCCACGGGACGCTGCGGCGGGAGCCCCCTCGACTACATCATGCTGGAGCAGGGCCTCGACTTCAAGGGCGCCGTCAGGTACGCCGCCGAGTCCAAGGGCCTTGACCTGGCCCCGCCCACGGAGGAAGAGCGGGCGGCGGAGGAGGCCCTGCACAAGCGCGAAGACACGCTGGGCATCCTGGCCCGCTATGCCAGCGGCCTGCTCCTGGCCGACAACGACGTGGCCCGAGGGGCCCGCGAGTATCTGGCGGGCCGGGGCTTTGACGAGGACCTGTTGAAAGATCACAGGGTTGGCCTGCTTAACCTGGAGAAGCTCTACCAGGTGCGCGCCAAGCATCCGCTCCTCGCCGGCAACAACACGGCGGACTTCGAGGAGGCCGGGCTGCGCACGGCCAACGGCCGCCTGCTCTTTCACGACACGCGCATCACCTTCCCGCTCATCAGGCGGCAGCGCGTGGTGGGCATGACCTTCCGGGCCCTGCCCGGCGCCGAGGGGAACCGCAAGTTCATCCACTTGGCCGGCCAGCCGGCGGGGCTTTGGAACGTGGACGCCCTGTTCAATCCAAAGCGGAAGGCGGTCCTGGCTGAAGGCATCCCCGATGCCATGACCTTGGCCGCCTGGAAAATCCCAGCGGCAGGAAACCTGGGTCTGGAGGCAACGCTCAACGCCCGCGAGTTCGCCCACCTAAAGGAGATCACGCTCGTCTGGGACAACGACCCCGCCGGCCGCGCCCGGGTGCTGAAGTCCGCCCAGGCCATCCAGGCGGCGCTGCGGGACGGCGAGGTGCGCATCCTGCACATGCCGGGCGAGAAGGACATCAACGACTGGGCACGTGGCGGGGGAACCCCGGAGGAGTTCCAAGCTCTGCTGCAGGCCGCCCCGGATCTTCTGACCTACCAGATCAGGCTTCTCCCGGACGTGAAGGCCGGGGAGCGCATGACCCGCGATGCCCAGGCCCTACTGCACGAGCTGCTGGCAAACGTCAGGGCCCTGGACGTGAACCTGCAGGATGTCTATCTCAAATCCATCGCAGAGCGAATAGACTCCCGGCCAACATCCCTCCGGGAGATGCTGCGAACGGTTGCCAAGGCTGATCCACAAGGCCAGGCAGCCAGCAAGGGAAGCGAGCGGGCTGCTCAGAAGGGAGTCGGTGACGCAGGCGTGCTGCTGGAGGACACGCCTCAGTTTGTGGCCGCCCTCGACTTCTGCTTCGATGATGAGACGCCCACGGCCCACATCGGGATCTGGGGGGCTGATCCTGAATCAAAGGGTGGGGTCAAGTGCATCGTTGAAAGCAGCGTCACATCGCAGGGAATCAAAGCGTCGCTGGTACGCTATTCCACCCGTGCCGTGAATGACCCGAAGCTGAGTCGATTTCCCGATCCCGACTTTCCACGGTGGACGCTGGCCGACGACGTGCCCTACAGCGTGAGCCGCTTTCTGGCGGATCCTGAAGCCAACACACCAAGCACTGCTGAGATCTTCCAAGAGCTCCGCGACTTCCTGTCCGAGTTCATCTGGTACCCGGCGGCAGGCGACTTCGACGTGCTGGCGCTGTGGATCATGCTGACCTACGTGTACCCCATCTTCGGCCGCCTGGGCTATCTGCACTTCAATGGGGGTACTGGTTCCGGCAAGTCACTGAGCCTGGACTTCGTGGCCGCCCTGGCCTTCAACTCCAGGAAGTCTTCCAGCGTCACCGAGTCAGCCCTCTTTCGGACCGTTCATGCCAATCGAGCCACCATGCTGCTTGATGAGGCTGAAAAGCTCAGTCACCCAAAGCCGGGAACGCCAGAGGCCACGATCCGGCTCATGCTCAATGAATCCTACAAGCGTGGCGCCAGCGCCAGCCGCACCAACATGGATTCCGGCTTGGTGGAGATCTTCGAAACCTTCGGACCAAAGTGCTTCGCTTCGATCAACGAGATCGACCATGTCTTTGGCAACCGCTGCATCCAGCTCCGCAGCCTGAAGAAGCACAAGGACGTGGTGATCCGGGACGCGGCCCAATGCGAGCAGGAGATTGCCCGGCGCGCCATGATCCTGCGCAACAAGCTGCACTGCTGGGCCCTCACCAAGTTCCACATCATCCACCAAATCTATTCCCATGAATGGGTGGGGGCCTTCCCGGATCTCGAAAGCCGTGAACGTGAGATCTGGCTGCCCATCATGGTGCTGGCTGCCCAGGTCGACCGCGAAGCCACCTGGGATGAGACCTGCAGCCTGTTCGATCGCATCCGACAGACCCAGCGGGAGAAGGAAGCCGAGCGCGAAGAGAAGGGCCGCCGCGAGAACATCGACATCCTCATTCTGCAGACGCTGCACAACCTCATCACCGGTGACAACCAGCAGGACTTCGAGCTGGCGGGGACGGCTTGGTCCTACGTCACGAACAAGCTGGCCGACGGTATCCACACCGAGCTGCAGGAAGATGGAGCCTGGCCCTTCGAGAAGAAGCTGACCAGCAACCGTCTGACCAACCTGCTGAAGTCCCAGCACGTCATCGCGGAGACAGACATCAGCCGGGCCACGGTGGGCGGCAAGCGCGTCCGTGTCATGAAGCTCAAACCCGATACCCTGCACCAAGCGCTGCAGCGCCTGCACGGACTGGACGCCGAGGATGCGGCCGCCCCCACGCCGGCGCCGACGCAGTCGACGGCAGTGCCGGCGCGGCCCCCTGCCATTGAAGAACCCGAAGACCTCCCATTCTGAAAGGACCCGTCATGGCCGAGATGAAGACAGAACGCCGTGTGCACGAATCCGGGCACGATGAGCATGGGCGAGCGTGGAGACCATCCAGGAAGGGTCCAACAGCCTTCCGCAGATGGAGATGGATGCCGGAGCGCCGGAAGGATAAGCAGCAGAAGGAGGCCACAGTTGGCTGAGAAGAAACCCCACCAGCTGGCCGACAGCTACCGTCTCATTGGCCTGTCGGCCGAGAACTTCCTGCGCTTGAAGGCCGTGCGCATCGCCTTCGACCCCGCCGCCCACGCGGTGGACCTATCCGGTGAGAACGGCCAGGGGAAGTCCAGCGTCATCAAGGCCATCTGGACGGCGCTGGGCGGGGCCAAGGTCCTGCAGCGCGAGGACGAGCCCGTCCATGAAGACGCCGACAAGGCCGTCATCGCCCTGGACCTGGCGCCGGCGGACGACGCCCGCTCAAACAGCCCGCGGCGGATCCGCGTGACGCGCACCATCACGGCCGAGGGCGGCTGGAGCCTGAAGATCTGGACCCCGGACAAGGGCAGCTTCCCCAGCCCCCAGGCCATCCTGGACGCCTTCTTCCACACCCTGTGCTTCGATCCCAGCGAGTTCGTGCGCATGAAGCCCGAAGCCCAGGCCAAGGTGATGATCGACCTGGCCGGCGTGCGGGAACCCATCGAGGCCCTGAAGGCCAAGCGCCAGGCCATCTACGACGAGCGTACGGACGTGAACCGGGACCTGAAAGCGGCCCAGGCGCGCCTGGAGGCCTTGGAGCCGCCCTCCGTGGACGCACCCAGGGAGGAGGTCAGCCTGTCGGACCTGACCCGCCAGATCGAATCCGCCCGGGAGCAGGAGAGGGCCAACGACGCGGTGCGCCAGTCGATGCAGGATCTCTACCGCGACCATGCCGCGGCCAAGGAGGATGTGGCCCGCTTGGAGCAGGAGCTGGCGGAGGCGCGCGCCCGCGTGGAGACGCTGGTGGCCCAGGGCCGGGAGCAGCGAAAGGCCGTGGAGGCCCTCGTGGATCCGGGCCTGCCGGTGCTGGTGAACAAGCTGGCGACGGCGGAGGCGGACAACACGCGCGCCCGGGCGGCCCGCCGCCACCAGGAGGAGGAGCAGGCCGCCCTGCGCCTGCAGCAATCGAGCGAAGCCTTGACCACGCGCATCGATGCCGTCAACGACGAGATCGCCCAGGTCCTCCTGTCCGCCCGCCTGCCCATCGAGGGCCTGGCCATCACGGAGGATGGGACCATCCGCTACAAGGAGAAGCCCTTCGCGCAGGCCAGCGACGCCGAGCGCCTGGAGGTGTCCCTGGCCATGGGCGC
>JAUXWS010000092.1 GCA_030685015.1 bacterium | reverse complement strand
GGCGGCGGCCCAGATGGCGGGGGCCGCCCTCTGGCTGCTGCCCTTCAGCGCGGCCACGCTAGCGCAGGCCGGAGCACGGGACTGGGGTCTGCTGTTGGTCCTGGGCCTGGCCTGCACGGCGCTGGCCCACACCCTCTTCATCGGCGCCCTGGACCGCGTCACGCCTTTCCTGGCCGGCATCGCCGCCGGGCTGGAGCCGGTCTACGGCGTGCTGCTGGCCGCCCTGTTGCCGGGGCCGGCCATCCGTGCCCACGAGTGGGCGGCCCTCCCCCTCATCGTGGCCGCGGCGCTGCTCGCCAGGCCGCGCCACGGGCCGTCCGCCCCGCCTCCCGCCTGATTTCAGCTCGAGAGGAACTGCCGCAGGACAGCCTGCAGGATGCCGCCGTGGCGATAATAGTCCACCTCCACGGGCGTGTCGATGCGGCAGCGCGTGGGGAAGGAGCCCTGCTGCGCGCCGCGCTCCCAGCGCACCGTCACCTCCTGGCGGGCCTGCAGGCAGTCGTCGATCTCCACGGTGAAGGACTCGCTGCCGTCCAGGCCCAGGCTGGCGGGTGACTGGCCCGGCAGGAACTGGAGGGGCAGGATCCCCATGCCCACCAGATTGGCGCGGTGGATGCGCTCGAAACTCTCGGCGATCACCAGCCGCACGCCGAGCAGGGCCGTGCCTTTGGCCGCCCAGTCCCGGCTGCTGCCCGTGCCGTACTCCTTGCCGGCCAGCACGGCCAGGGGCGTGCCCGCCTGCTGGTACAGCACGCTGGCGTCGTGGATGGGCATCACCTCGCCGGTGGGCAGGAAGGTGGTCCAGCCGCCCTCGGTGCCCGGCGCCAGTTGGTTGCGCAGGCGGATGTTGCCGAAGGTGCCCCGCGTCATGACACGGTCGTTGCCGCGGCGGCTGCCGTAGCTGTTGAAGTCGGCCACGGCCACGCCCCGCTCCCGGAGGTAGCGGCCACCCGGCATGTTCTCGGGAATGCGTCCGGCCGGGCTGATGTGGTCGGTGGTGACGCTGTCCCCCAGGCGGGCCAACACCCGCGCCCCGCGGATGGACTGGATGGGTCCCGGCCGCTCGGCCAGATCCTGGAAGAAGGGTGGCTCCTGGATGTAGGTGGACGCCGCGTCCCAGTTGAAGAGGTCGCCCGCCGCGACGGGGATGGCGTTCCACTCCTCGTTGGAGGATCCCACCCCATCGTAGAATTCGCGGAAGACCTCGGGCCGCGTGGCCGACTCCAGCAGGGCGCGGATCTCCGCGTCGGTGGGCCAGATCTCCTTCAGGAAGACGGGCCGGCCATCCCGGTCGCGGCCCAGCGGCTCCGTCGTCAGGTCGATGTCCACGCTGCCGGCCAGGGCGTAGGCCACGACCAGGGGCGGGCTGGCCAGGTAGTTGGCCTTGAGGCGCGGGTGGACGCGCCCCTCGAAATTGCGGTTGCCCGAGAGCACGCCCGCCGCCACCAGCTCGCTGCCGGCCAGGGCGCTCTCCAGCTCGTCGCGCAGGGGGCCGGAGTTGCCGATGCAGGTGGTGCAGCCGTAGCCCACGTTGTGGAAGCCCAGCGCCTCCAGATCCGTCATCAGGCCCGCCTCCTCCAGGTAGCGCGTCACCACGCGGCTGCCGGGGGCCAGGCTCGTCTTGACGGTGGAGGCCACCGTGAGGCCGCGTGCGACGGCCTTCCTCGCCAGCAGGCCGGCGGCCAGCAGCACGCTGGGGTTGGAGGTGTTGGTGCAGGAGGTGATGGCCGCCAGCAGCACGTCGCCGTGGGCCAACTGGACGGCGCCCTCGGGCAGTTCCACCGGCAGGCTCGCCTTCCGCTGTTCCGGGGCCAGGCCGAAGCCCTTGGCGCCGGCGGGGGCGTCCAGGCAGGCGCGGAAGTCCGCCTTGACGGCGTGGAGGGCGACGCGGTCCTGGGGCCGCTTGGGACCGGCCAGGCAGGGTTCCACAGTGGAGAGGTCCAGCTCGAGGGTGTCGGTGAAGACGGGGTCCGGCGTCTCGTCGGTGCGGAAGAGGCCCTGCTCCTTCATGTAGCGCTCGACCAGCTCCACCAGGCGCGGGTCGCGGCCGGTCTGCCGCAGGTAGTGCATCGCCTCGGCGTCCATGGGGCAGAAGCCCATGGTGGCGCCGTACTCGGGCGCCATGTTGGCCAGGGTGGCGCGGTCGGCCAGGCTCATGGCCGAGAGGCCGGGTCCGCAGTACTCGACGAACTTGCCCACCACGCCTTTCCTGCGCAGCATCTCGACACAGGTGAGGGTGAGGTCGGTGGCGGTGACGCCCTCCCGCGGCCGGCCGACCAGGCGGAAGCCCATCACCTCGGGGATGAGCATGTAGATGGGCTGCCCCAGCATGACAGCCTCGGCCTCGATGCCGCCCACGCCCCAACCGGCGATGCCCAGGCCGTTGATCATGGTAGTGTGGCTGTCGGTGCCCACGCAGCTGTCCGGGAAGACGACCTCGCCCTCCCCGTCGCGCCGCCGCATCACGCCGCGGGCCAGGTGCTCCAGGTTGACCTGGTGGATGATGCCCACCGCCGGCGGCACCACGCCGAAATTGTCGAAGGCCTGCTGGCCCCAGCGCAGGAACTCGTAGCGCTCGCGGTTGCGCTCGAACTCGAGCCGGGTGTTGGTGCGCAGGGCGTCGGGACGGCCGTAGGCGTCCACCTGGATGCTGTGGTCGATGACGAGATCCACCGGCACCACCGGGTTGATGCGGCGCGGATCCCCGCCCAGGCGCGCCATGGCGCTGCGCAGGGCGGCCAGGTCCACCACGGCCGGCACGCCGGTGAAATCCTGGAGGACGACGCGGGCGGGACGGTAGGGGATCTCCTCGTCGGTGGGTGCCGCCGGGTTCCAGCCGGCGATGCGGGCCAGGTCCTCCTCGCGCACGACCATCCCGTCGCAGTGGCGCAGGACGGACTCGAGCAGGACCTTGATGGAGAAGGGCAGGCGGCCCACCTGGCCCATGCCCAGGCGTTCCAGGTGGTCCAGGCGATAGAGGTGGGCAGGGCCGGAGCCCGTCTCGAAGGTGGCCCGGGCGCCCAGCGGATTCAGTCGGTGAGTCATGGTGGCTCCCTTGGTCGATCGTGGCGGACTGGACGATTCCAGTCGCCCTCCAAGGTAGGAAACCCGCCAGGCGCGGCCGGGGGCCGCTGCGGGCTGCTATCTTGGCCGGGCAAGGCCAATCTGAAGGAGAGTCCCCCATGCCCATGCAACCGCCCCGGCGCGGTCCCGGCCCCCGCCCCCGTCCCTATGCGGCCAAAGTCCGTCCGGCCGATGGGGCGGTCGAGAGTCTGTGGATCAGTGGCCGCCGCCCCGTGCTCGAGGCTCTGCGCGCCGGTTTGGCGGCCCGCCGCCTGCTCCTGCGCGGCCCGGTGACGGGCGGTCTGTTGGCCGACCTGCGTCAGGAGGCCCGCCGCCAGGGCTGCCTGGTGGAGGAGGTGGACAACGCCGTGCTCGATCGCGTCATGCGGCACACGGAGCATCGCGGGGCGGCTCTTGAACTGGCGCCGCCGGCCGAGCGGGCGCTGCGCCGCGAGCTGCCGGAACTGGAGGGAAGGCCGGGCGCCCGCCCGCTCTTGCTGGTGCTGGACGGCCTGCAGGATCCACACAACCTGGGGGCGGCGGCCCGATCGGCCGAGGCGGCCGGCGTGCTGGCCATCGTGACGGGGCGCTGGGCCCAGGCCCCACTGGGCGACGCCGCCTTCCGCGCCAGCGCCGGCGCCCTCGCCTGGCTGCCCGTCCTGGTGGCGGAGGATCTGGCGGCGGATCTGGATTGGCTGCGCGGCCGGGGCTATTGCCTGGTCGGGCTGTCCGAGCGGGCGACGCGCGGGCTCTTCGAGCCGGCGCCCGAAGGTCCGCTCGCCCTGGTCCTGGGGGGCGAGGGGCGCGGCCTCTCCCAGCGGGTGCGGGAGCACCTCGACCTGGAACTGCGCATCCCCATGCGCGGCCGGGTGGCCAGCCTCAACGCCTCGGTGGCGGCCGCCGTTGTGCTGTTCCACCTGGCGGGAAGGGAGGAGGCATGACCGAGGACCGGCTTGACGCCCGGCTGGACGCCCGGCAGGTGGAGGACGCCGAGCGTGACGGACGGGCCCTCGCCCGCCTGCTCAAGATCCTCAAGATCCTGCGCGGGCCGGAGGGCTGTCCCTGGGACCGGGAGCAGACCCACGAGAGCCTGCGGCCCTACCTCCTCGAGGAATGCCACGAGGTGCTGGAGGCGATCGACCGCGGTTCCATGGCCGACCTGCGGGAGGAACTGGGCGATCTGGCCCTCCATGTGGCCTTCCAGGGGGAACTGGGCGAGGAGAGCGGGGCCTTCCGCCTGTCGGATTCGCTGGCGCAGATCAGCGCCAAGCTGCTGCGGCGCCATCCCCATGTCTTCGGCGGGGAGCAGGCGGCCAGTGCCACCGAGGTGGAGCGTCTGTGGGAGCGGGTCAAGACCGAGGAGCGCCGGGAGAAGGGCGGCGCGGGAGTCCCGGAGTCGATTCTGGCCGGTCTGCCCGCCTCCCTGCCTGCGCTGCTCAAGGCACAGCGCATCCAGGAGAAGGTGGCCGGCGTCGGCTTTGAGTGGGCGGATGTGGCCGGCGCGGCGGCCAAGCTGGAGGAGGAGATCGCCGAGTTCCGCCAGGCCCTGGCGACGGGGGACGGTCGGCGGATGGAAGAGGAGTTCGGGGACTTCCTCTTCTCCGTCGTCAATGTGGCCCGCTACCTGAAAGTCCAGCCGGAAGACGCGCTGCGCCGCACCAATGAGAAGTTTGTCCGACGCTTCCGCCAAGTGGAGGACCGCCTGCGCCGGGCGGGCGGCGAATTGGGGCGGGCGGACCTGGCCCAGTTGGACAGCCTGTGGGAGGAGGTCAAGGCGGAGGAGAGGCGAGTTGCCGGGGCGACAGGTTCCACTTGATGGGGTGCCCGTCCATGACTAGCTTTACGGTCGATTCCGTGAGTCCCTGATGAGCGGATGGGCGCGTGTCCCAGAAAAGGCCCGGCACGTCCATATGATGGCCCCTTGCCAGCAACAGCCACCACCAGCGCCGACCCATTCCTGGAAGGCCATGACCCGACTTCCACACAGCAACTAGCAGGAGCTGCCATGTACAACTACACCGTCACCCGGGATTGCGAATCCATGGACCGACGTTTTCATCTGCGGGCGGGCGAGCAGGTCTACGGCAATGGCAATTTTGTGGGCAAGGTGGGGGTCCTGAAGGATGGCGTGTGGGACCTGGTGGACCGCGACGCTCTGCAACGAATCCGCTCTGGCAGCGACCGCAGGCAGGGTGACGGCGACCGCCGCTGCGGGGATGACCGGCGCGACTGATCGCCGGCCGGGGTGGAAGGCCGCGCCCGCGGAGGACGCCGAACCGCTCTCCGGGCGGCCTCAGCAGCGGTGGCGCTGAAAGATTTCTCATTTTTTCCTTGACTGCCTGAGAGCACCCTTTCTACCTTGCGCCAGCCACACGGCTGTCCAACAGCCTTCCGGCTGTTTGTCACACTACCTGTTCATGGAGGATCCGATGGCCAAGACGATGAAGGAAGCGAAGCCCGGTGCGAAGGAGAGCAAGCCTCCGTTCAACAAGGGCGACCTGATCGAGTTTGTTGCCAAGCAGACCAATCTTCCCAAGACCCAGGCCAAGACCGCTGTGGAAGCGGTGCTGGATGGCATCAAAAAGAATGCCAAGCGTGACGTCCGCTTGGTCGGGTTCGGATCCTTCGCCGTGGTGAAGCGCAAGGCGCGGAAGGGATTCAATCCCAAGACCGGTCAGAAGATGGACATCAAGCCCTCGCGGACCGTCAAGTTCCGCCCGGGCCAGGCCTTCAAGGCCAGCGTCTGAGCGAAGGGCATCTGATGCAGGAGGCCCCGCCCCGGCGGGGCCTTTTCATGGATGGGTGCGCCCAGCATGGGCGCCGTCCTGGAGGTGCAAGTCCTCCCGTAAGCAGGCCATCGTGAGCGAAGTGAAGCGCAACTGCGGAAGGGCAACCGACCGTGGGAAGGAAGCGTGGAGCGTAAACCGCGGGTGGATGAACAAGAACCGGATACGAGGCGACGCCGGACGGGGCGAGCGGGCCATGGATCGCGAAGCTCCGATGGTCAAGGTCCAGGCGGCGTAAATCCGGCCATCGTGCGGTGAAGGACGGCGTTCTTACCTGGGGAGATCCCGCCTTGGGCCTGAAAGGGCCACGCCGGGCGACGGGCGGAGCGGGACGGCAGCCGAGGCCGTAGTACCCGCAGTTGGAGCGGGGAAGGGCGGAACGAATGGAAGGGCGTGACGGCCCAGATCTCGGAAGCGTCATGCCACAGTTGTCCAGTCAACTGGAGCTCCCGTTCCCCGATAGGGGTGAAGCCCCGACAGGGGGGCGGAGTGTGGAAACGCCGACGGCGACGAGGGAGAGCGAGCGCCCAGGCACG
>JAUXWS010000091.1 GCA_030685015.1 bacterium | reverse complement strand
CACAGGGGGCGGCAAGCCTTGCCGAGGTGTCCGACCATGGGTCGGACACCTGTTCGCAGAAGCAGACACTCCCCGGCCACCTCTCCACATGGGGCAACAGCTCGCCCGCCCGGCGCGACACCCGCCCGCCGGCAAGTTCTCCGGCCCTGGCGAGACGCACCCGTCGACGGCTGTCCTGGCGAAGGGCCGTACATGCGGGCGGCACTTTTATCCAGGGTGTCCGACCCATGGTCGGACACCTGTTCGGCCCTCTTCACACGGGGGCGGCCCTCCTCCCGACCTGTCCACCACTGTCCAGCCGCCACCCCATCATTTCCCTTGCAGCCGCCCCGGACCTTTCCGTCTTTGCAGCCGTGGCACCGGCACCCTTCATCCTGACGCTCCTCCTGCTCATCTCCGGCTCCGCCGCCGCGGCCCGGCCGCTGGTGGTGGCGGCGGGGGACAGCCTCGTGCTGGAGGGCGCCACCCTCACCGCCTCCCGCACCCGGCCCGCCGCCCTCGTGCAGGGTACCCTCATCCTGCGCGACTGCGTGGTGGAAGGCCGGGCGAAGGGGCCGTCGCTTCTTGTCTGTGAGGGGGACGAGGCGCGGCTGGTGGTGGAGCGGTGCCGGCTGTGGGTGAAAGCGCGGCGCGGCTGGGCAAATTCTTCCAAGGTGTCGGACGAAGTGTCGGACACCCGTCAGGCGAAGCGGACACTTCCTCTCCCGCTGGTGGAACTGCGCGGCGGCCGCGCCGAGCTTTCTTCCAGCACTCTCTGGGCCCCGGGCGCTGGACCGCTGGTGCAGGTGGCGGCGGGCGCCACGGCGCGCCTGAGGTCCTGCCTGCTGGGCGGGGGCGGGCCGGGGCCGGCCATCCAGGAGGAGAAGGACGGCGCCGTGCAACTTTCGTGGTCCATGAGCGACCGCGCCGCCCGGCCGCAGGATCCGGCCCGGCCCGGCCCGGCCTGGAGCAGGTGCCCGACCTGCGCCTGGTGGACCCCCGCCGCGGGGATTTCCGCCAGCGCTGGGACTCTCCCGCCCTGGACGCGGGCGATCCCCAAGCGCCCCAGGACTTCGATCTGACCAACGGGGATATCGGTTGGACACACAAGCTGCCGGTGACAGAGATCTCCGGAACCATCTCCACGGTTCTACCAGTGGGCCACTACTTGGTGACCGACGACGCCGAGATCGTGACCCCCCTCGAGCATGGCACGGTGCTGAAGGTTGCCAGCGGCAAGGTGTTGGTTTTGTTGCCGGGGCCTGACCCTGTTCTCAGCTTGGGCGACGCCGAAGGCACGCGCACGGCCATTGTGGGTCGTCCCGAGCGCCTGGCACCGTCTTGTGCGACCATCAAGCTCTCCGCCAACGGGCATCCGGATTGCCTGCTGCGGGCGGAGGGGGTTCTCTTCAACTATCCCGCCAGCAACGGCGGCTTCCACGGCATGGCGATGAACGGCTTCCAATCGCCGGACTTCGACCTTTCGGGCAAGCTCATTTCCTTCCAGAACTATGTGAATGTGCCATCGGGGTCTCAACAAAATCCGAACTATGATGGGCGTCTGGTGCTCGAGGCTTGCACAGGCCAAGTGTCCGACCTGCATGTGGGCAGCACGGCCTTGCAGGGTCCGGGCCAGCTGGCCCTGGTCGGCAGCAGGATGGATGTGGTCTCCTGCACCTTCCGTCCCACGGGAACGGCGCAGGCCGCCGACATCTCGCCGCTGACCGTCCATGGTCTGCTGGGTCCGGGCACGCCCCGGCTGCTGGACAACCTGTTCCACGTCGACAGGCCGCAGACCGCTCCCTTGGCGGATTTCAGGCAAACGGTGGTGGACCTTGAGCGCAACCGCTTCCTGGACTGCCGCAGCACGGCCATCATCGAAACGCATTCGGCCCTGTATATGGACCATGAGGCCCGCAACGACCTGCGGGCGTATCTTGATGGCACCACGGACAATTACCCCCTTGTCGAGATGGAGGGTGGCGACCTCGACCTCTTTTGTGGCCGCAACAACTTCATCGTCCGTGGCTTTGGAATCCCGGACTGGCCCATCATCCGCTGGACGGGGGACACCCATGCCGCGCAGGTGTGGCGGGAGAATTTCTGGGGAACCGGCTGCTCGGAACCCATCCCGGACGAGTTCGTGGAGGATCTCATACCGGCCTGGGCCACCGTCGAAGCCAGCCTCATCCAATGCGTTGAAGCCCTGACTCCGGCCAATCCCCTGTGCCCCTTCGAGCCTTTGACGCCCTATGAGCTGCTCAGGAACGGCCTGCTCGCCGAGGCCGCCGAGGATTACCCCCTGGCCCGGGACAACTGGCGCGCCCTGCTCCTCTTCCAGGCCGCGGCCAAGGAGGCGGGGGAGGGCACATTGCGCCTGAAGGCCTTGGGTTTTGTTCCGACTTACGGCCCAGCTGCCTATGAATATATCCGCGACGACCTCTTCGCCGGCGCACAGGCTTCCCAGGCGGTTCCCTTGTATCGTCAGCAGATCCTGCAAATCTGCGCGGCCTGGTGCGTGGAGGCGCGCTGGGGGGACCGGCCGGGGGCCATCGCCGCCCTGAACCTGCTGCTGGCCAATGAGCAGGACAAGATCTGCCGGGATACCATCACCCTGGCCCTGCTGGAGATCTCCCTCTACCCGCCCCAGGGTGGCTTCAGCGCGGCCGGGCCGGGTGTGCAGGCGGGGCGGCTGCTGGCGCGGCAGCAGGCGGTGCAGGAGCTGTTGGACTTCCGGCGGGACGGGGCGCGGACGATCCGGGCCGCGGAGGAGGAGAAGGGCGCTCGTCCGGGTGGCCTGTCCATCCTGGGTGCCTGGCCCAATCCCTTCAATCCGGTGACGACGGTGGAGTTCAATTTGCCCGGCGATGGACCCACCCGGCTGGGGCTCTACAACCTGCTGGGGCAGCTGGTGGCCGAGCCCCTGCGCCAGCCGTTGTCCGCCGGCCTGCACCGGGTGCGCGTGGACGGCGGAACCTTGTCCAGCGGCGTCTACCTGGCCGTGCTGGAGCAAGGCGGGCAGCACCAGGTGCACAAGCTCCTCTTGGTGAAGTGAGATGAGAGCCCCCCTGCCCTGGCTGCTGCTGGCGGCCTTGACCCTGGGAGCGTCCGCGGCCGTGCTGCGCGTGCCGCAGGACCTGCCGGGCATCCAGGCGGCCTTCGACGCCAGCGCGGCGGGGGACACGGTATTGGTGGATCGCGGAACCTGGGCGGGGCTGGTCACCGGCCCCGCCCATTCCGTCACCCTGTGCTCCAACCACCTGTTCACGGGGGACACGACGGACATCGTGGAAACGGTGCTGGACGGGGAGTATGCGGGGACCATCCTGGACGTCCACTCCGGCCTGGGCAGCTGGTTCACTGTG
>JAUXWS010000090.1 GCA_030685015.1 bacterium | reverse complement strand
GCCCATGGTGATTCGCGTTTCCGTCTCGGGCATCGCCCATGGTGATTCGCGTTTCCGTCACGGGCATCGCCCATGGTGATTCGCGTTTCCGTCACGGGCATCGCCCACGGTAAACGGTGATCCCCATCGGGGACATCCCCCCGCGCCAACGGCGCGGTCCAGGTCGCATTCCCATCGCCGTCGCTCCCACCTGGGGTGTCACCCCAGGCTGATATGAATCGCGCCGTTGGCGCTGCCAAAAACCAAGGGCCAAAGCCCAAGCACCCAAGGGCTCAGGGAGTCCTGGCACAGCGGAAGCCGATGTAGTAGTGGCGAGTCGTGGGTGCGTAGCTGTACCGGTTGGCACAACGGGCGCTCGAACTGTAGCTGTATCAGCCGCCGCCACGCACCACCCGGTAGGCGCCGGATACAGGACCCTGAGGGTTGTTTAACGGTGATACACCATAGTACGATGCATCGTACCAGTCGTTCACCCACTCATAGACATTGCCCGCCATGTCATAGCAACCCGCCGGACTGACGCCCGTGGCATAAACGCCGCAAGGCGAGGTGTACTGCCAGCCATCCGCCGTGCCGCTGATGTTGGCATGGTAGGTGGTGCCGTTCATGTTGACGTCGAAGATGTTGCCCCAGGGCCACAGCCGGTTGTCCGCCGCGCCCTTGGCGGCCCGCTCCCATTCCGCCTCCGTGGGCAGGCGCTTGTCGGCCCAGGACGCGTAGGCGACGGCATCCGCCCAGTAGACCATCACAACCGGGAAATCCGGGTAGTTGAGGAAGTAGCCGGTCATGCCCGTGAAGCCAGGGTCCGGCGGGTAGCTGCGCCCCGTGGCGTCGCAGAAGCGCTTGTACTCCAGGTTGGTGACCTCGTACTGGTCGATCCAGTAGGCGTCCAGGTAGACGCTGTGCTCGGGAATGGCGCTCCCGCCCACCGTGCTGGAGCCCATGGTGTAGGTTCCGGCGGGCACCAGCACCATGCCCTCGGGCACGCCGTTGATGAGGCTGTGGGCCGTCACTTTCACCTGGGTGATGTTGACGTAGTGGCGATCATAGTCCAGGCCGGCGTTCCACAGAATGGTCTTGCCGCCGCCGGGCAGGATGCCCGGCCCCACGTCGCCGGACAAGGCATGGGCCGGCACTGTCCATGTGCCGAAGTTGTCGCGGTCCACCTGGACGAAGATCCAGCAAGGCAGACCCTCGCTCTCGGCCAAGCTGTAGGTGATCTGCACGATCTCCGTGCCAGCCTGCTGCTGGGCCACCAAGTTGGAGACGGTGGGCTGGCCAGCACTAGCAAACGACACGCACAGGGCCACCAGCAGGGCTGTAGCCATTGACCAACGTGGATTCATGTCTCCTCCAGACAGGATGGCACAATCCGGCTTGCCAGTGGGGAAACCGGAATCATGATAGGGGGGGCTGAACAAGCTTGCGCAGAGTACATGTTTGAGTGTCAAGACTCAAGCTAAATCACTACCGTCACAGCGAAGCAAGGCCGTTCAGAGGAGCGATATCAACAGGGCCACACAATCTGGAACGAGTTGGCCTTTCCCTTGAAAGGCGGATAACAATCGAGGGCCTGGAATGACTGGGAGCGAGTTGTTTCAGGTTCAGGATTTGGCGCCCTCCTTCCCTTCATCTCGCCGCAGCATCTCCTCCGTCGCCCGCTCCACGCTTGCCCGCACGGGACCAGCACTAGCCTGGCGTAAATCTCCGTCGTCACCTTGGACTCATGGCCCAGCGTCTTTTGGATTACCTCCAGGGGCGTCCCCGTGTCGATCTGGAAGGAGGCCAGGCTGCGCCGCAGATCGTGCATGTGCAGGTCCGTGATTCATGCCTGCTTGCAGATCCGCCCCAGCCACTCTGTGTGAAGGCAATGTGGCCCTGCTGCGTTTCAGGGAAGACGCATGGGCCTGCCTGCGCAGCGTGGCGACGCTCCAGGGCCGCTATCGCGTGCGTGGACAAGTCGACGTGCAGTTCGCGGTGGGTCTTCGACTCGCCGGCAGGAATCGTCCAGAGTGCCATCTCGCGTGATACATGCTCTCACTGCATGGATAAAGGGTTGGCCTGGCACGCCGGTGAAGAGCAGAAGCAGGATGACGTCGCGCAGAGCGTTTCCGCTGATCGAAGATCTCGATGTGTGCCGCCGGGCTGGGAATGCTCAGCTCATGCACGGCGATGGCGACTGTAGGACGGCCTTCAGCGTCGCCACCATGCGGTTGGCCACCAGGCGGTCGTTCTACTCACCGATCCGCTGATGGAGTGCTTCCACGTCCTTGCGGCAAGGTCACGCACGGTCCGCCCCTGTCGTGCGCGTAGATGCGCATCCCATGCGCGGCGGTACTCCTGCCGTGTCAGGCACCGGCGCTGGTTGGATGCGCGGGCCACGTACTCCACGAAGACTCCGCCAGAATGTGCACGGCGACGACGACGTGGAACAAGTAGGATTCTCGTGGCTAAGCGAACGATCTTCCCCGGATCTTCGGCGCTCACGACAGCCGGCACCTTAGAGGTGTGAGGGACCGGCGCGGGATCGGGGTTTCAATGTTCAGTCTCGAATTGAGTTAAGCCTTTGACTGTCAAGTACCGAAGGGGGGACTTGAACCCCCACGCCCTTGCGGGCAACAGATTTTGAGTCTGCCGCGTCTACCATTCCGCCACTTCGGCGCGGGGCCAATATAGCCTGCGCCCGGGGAAGATGCCGGCCCCCAGGGAGCGCCCGTTTTCTTTCTGAATCGTTCGAGGAGAGAGTGCTTCCGCTTGACTCGGCAGGTCCAAGCACTACCTTGTCAACGGAGTAACACGACTTCCCGGAGGATCCTCCCATGCAGGTTGGCGCGCGCTGGATCGCGGCCTGGTCGCTGGCGCTGGCATGCAGCCTGGCGGCGCGGGCCGAACACCCGGATGTCAGCTGGCTGGTTTACACGGGGGCGGGCTCCTGCGCCTCGCCCTGCCACGTCAACGGCAGCTGGACGATGGAGGCGACGGCCCGCCAGTTCACCCACAGCGCCCACTTCCAGTTGAAGGCGCCCGTGCCGGCCCAGACCATCTTCCATCCGGGCGGCGGCGCGGTCACGGGTTCGCACGGCATGCTCAACCGCCTGGACAGCCTGCCCGGCACCCTCTCCATCCTGGACTGGCTGGGCCTGCGCCAGTTGGACAACCCGGCCACGCCCGGCGGCGAGGCCGCCGGCTGCGCCCGCTGCCACGCCTCCACCGGACGGGTGGCCCCCGCCCAGTTGAACGAGGAGGCCTGGCACAGCGTGGACTGCCTTATCTGCCACAGCCTGGATTACCGGGTGGGCGGGCAGCCCCTCACCAACGCCGCCGCGCGCCGCCCCGTGGCGGACGCCACCTCCCCCACGGGCTGGCGCCTGCCCCTCCCCGCCGGCGCCGACCTGGGCGCGGCCAGCCGCAGCATCGTGGCGCACCCCACCACCCAGGCCTGTCAGCGCTGCCACCTGCACGCCGACAACGGCTACCTGCACCGCACGGGCGCCGACAACGCCACGGACGACCTGCACGCCCAGACCCTCTCCTGTTTCGTGTGCCACGCCAGCGAGAACCACCGTTTCGCCGCGGGCCGGCCCAAGCCCACCCAGTGGGCCGTGGAGCGCTTCGGCACCCAGGCCGGCAACCAGGTGACCTGCGCCGGCTGCCACAGCCTGGTGGGCCAGGCGGCGCGTCCCGATCTCAACATCGTGGTGCCGGCCCACTCCGGCGTGCCGCTCATCCATTTCACTTGGCTGGCCTGCGAGAGCTGCCACATTCCCGAGGTGCGCGGCCTGGAATGGCAGGCCTTCGACCGCCTGGAGCGCGTCGTCGAGAACGGGCGTTTCAAGCGCTGGCAACCGCGCAGCGGGGTCGGGCTGACGCCGCGCGCCCCCGAGTACCGCTGGTATGACGGCACGGTGTGGACGGACGACCAGCCCCGCGGCGCCTTCCGCACCTACCTGCACCGCATCGCGCCCTTCCGGCGGGTGCAGTCGCGCGTGCCGCAGGACATGGCCAGCAACCGCCTCCTGCCCCTCGACCTGGCCATCCTGGGCGACGCCGACAGCCTCATGACCAACTTCGTGCAGCTGCCCCTGGACACCCTGGGCCTGCTCGACCGCGCCGTGCGCCAGGGCGTGGCCGCCGCCGCCGCCCAGGACCCCGCTTCCTGGAGTGGCCTGGTCAACGCCCAGGGCCACTACACGGGACAGTGGCGCATGATCGACCGCCAGATGATGTTCCCCGTGAACCACGGCGCGCGCCGTCCCGCAGAGCGCGTCCTGTCCTGCCTGGACTGCCACATCATCGGCACACGCCTCGACTGGACAGCATTGGGCTACAGCGGCGATCCCTACTACGGCACGGCGGTGGACACCCAGCCCGGACCCGCCGATTTCTGGCTGGGGCCCTGCCGGCCCAATCCCTTCAACAATTCCACCATCGTGCCCTTCCAGCTGGGCGGGCCGGCCGTGGTGGACCTGGCCGTGCACGACCTGCAGGGCCGGCAGGTGCTGTCCGTCCTCGCGGCGCGGCCCATGAACGCCGGGCGGCACGAGGTGCAGATCGCCGCCGACCGCCTGCCCAGCGGCGTCTACCTTTACCGCCTGCGGGCCGACGGCCGCGAGCGCGCGGGCAAGATGCTCCTCGTCAAGTGATCGACCCGAGCCATGGTTGAACAAAAGCCCCGCCGGCGCGCCGGCGGGGCTTTTCTCTGATGGCCTCCCGGCTTCAGCCCAGGCGGGTCGCCACGGCCGCCCAGTCCACCAGGTGGGCCAGGAAGGCGTCCAGGTAGTCGACGCGGCGGTTCTGGTAGTCCAGGTAATAGGCGTGCTCCCAGACATCCACCGTGAGCAGGGGCCGCTGGCCGCGGACCAGCGGCGTGTCGGCGTTGGCTGTTTTGGTCACCTTGAGCACGCCACCCTCCTCCACCAGCCAGGCCCAGCCGCTGCCGAACTGGTTAAGGCCGGCCTGCTTGAACTGCTCAAGGAAGGCCTCCACGCCGCCGAAGTCGTGGGTCAGGCGCTCGGCCAGACGGCCCGCCGGCCGGCCGCCGCCGCCCGCCCTCATCCCCTCGAAGTAGAAGGTGTGGTTCCAGACCTGGGCCGCGTTGTTGAAGACGCCGGCCTTGCCCGGGTCGCCGGCGCTGGCGCGCACGATGGCCTCCAGGGGCTGGCCGGCCAGCTCCGTCCCCTCGATCAACTTGACCAGGTTGGTGACGTAGGTCTGGTGGTGCTTGCCGTGGTGGAAGCCCAAGGTGCGCTCGCCGAGGTGCGGGGCCAGGGCGTCCGCCGCGTAAGGCAGCGGGGGCAGGGTGATGGACATGATGATCTCCTGTCGATGGGTTGTCGCGATGGGGGAAGATAGGGAGGACGGAGGAGCGACGGATGTGGGCCGACCATGGGAAGGGTGCGCGGCGGCCCTTCCGGTGTCCTGGCGCAGGTGGAAGACGGGCCGCGGCGGCTCAGCGCAGCAGCAGCAGCTTGCGGGTGCGCAGTTCGCCGCCCGCCGCGACCACCGCCAAGTAGAGCCCCGAGGCCGCCGGGGCGCCGCTCTCGCTCCGCCCGTCCCAGTGCAGCGCATGGGAGCCCGCCGGCAGGACGCCCTCCTCCAGCAGCCGCACACGCCGGCCGGCCAGGTCGACGATCTCGGCGCGCACCGGCGTGGGTATGCTCAGCGTCAGATCCAGACGTGTGGCGGGGTTGAAGGGGTTGGGGGCGGGTTCCCCCAGAAGGAAACCGCTCGGTGTCACCTGTCCCAGCGGCGAGGTCTCCGGCATCCAATTCAACGTGAGGGCATAACGCCCGCTGCTGTCGTGGGTCAGAGAACTCCAATCTCCGTTGTGTGAGCCACCATGGACCTCGCCATAGGTTCCGTCGACGACCAGGGTATAGGTGCCTGGATCCAGGTGCAGGCTATGGGGACCCGGGCCGCAGGCGAGCACATTCGTTGGTCCCAGGATCGCCACATCGGCGTTGTAGCTGGCCGTCAACAGGCAATCCAGCCGGCCGGAGAAGTCGGTTGTGAACTGGTAGCAGACATCGTTGCCCCAGGCGTGCCACTCCTTTGTCTCTGACCAATCGTAGTGGTTGGGATTGTGCCAATACCACGTGTGGCAAGCGCAAGCATCGCAATCCGTGAAGTCGGCGCGATACAGGTCGGTGCTGCCGGCCACGACCAGGGGAAGGCCCGGGACCAGGGTCAGAGGCAGGGGATCGTCCAGCGTCTCCCCCCGCAGGTCCAGGTCCGGCAACCGGCAGTCCAGGCCGAACACAATCAGGGAGTCGGCCTGAAGGCATCGTTCCAGACTGATGGCCGTGTTGTGTCGGGGGTCCACGACGCAGCGGCTCCAGGGCAGGAGGCCGCACCAGCGCATGCGGTCGCGGTCACCCACGTCCAGGGCCACATCCCCCCGGGCACTGCGGAAGAAGAGCAGGGAATCCGTCGCACCAATGAAACGCAGGTCCGGCGCGTCCCCTCCTGGCCAAGGGGCCTCGGCCTGCACCACCAGGGATTCCCCCTGGGTCCGGCAACGCCGGATTCCCCCACGCGAGACCAGGAAGAGGTTGTCCGGATCCGGAATCACATCCGTGGTCGCGCGATCCACGCGGAAGGTCTGTGACAACCTTGGGGCCTTGCGGCGCTGGATCTCGTAGACGAAGATCGTGTCGTTGCTCAGCGCCACCAGCTGGTGCTCTCGTTGACGGCGACACAGGCGGACGTCGGAATGGGGTACGCTATCCAGGTGATTCAGTCTTGACCCGGTCAGGCGCGTGAAGGAGACGGATTTGGGGTTGGCCGTGCAGAGGACGTCCTGGACCATGGCCGCCGCGGGATTCCCGCCGGGCTCGGAGGGCACGCTGCCAAGATAGGCCAGCATCTCATAGACGCCGTTCCGGTACACGTCATAAGAGCAGCTGCCGTCGACCGCCGTCCGATAGACGACCACCGCCCCCGGAATGACGAAGACCGAGAAAGAGGCCGAAGTGACAAGGCCACGCTCATACTGGAAGACCGGCTCTCCAAGCGATCCTAGTCCGTAGGTGCGAAGATAGGCCTGGGACCAGCTCTTCCTCACCAAAGCCAGGTAATCACCGTCTGCTGCGACATCAGTGACGCCTTGGCACCCGATGGACACGATCGGATCCAGACAGACACAACCAGGGGACCGCACCAGCACCACGATCAGCCACAGGGCCAGAAACGCAAAGGGACCAACCCGCCACCGCGATGGGCCGGATCCAACTCGAGCTACTCCAGCATTTGAACCGGTCCGCTTGCTGCCAGGAGACAAGTCCAGGATGCTCAACATGTGTCACCGTTGCCAGTTGGACGATGCGGGGGTGACCAGAAGGTAAGGGCTCCGGCCATTCGGTGCCATGCGTTTCTCAGCATGAGCAATCCTCTGGCTCGCGTCTCCCCGCTCGCGCTCACCTTCGTCAGGTGGGGGTCCGAGACAGTGGGTTGTCGCCGCCGCGCGCCTCAGGCCGCGGGCGTGGCCGCATCGGCCCCCTCGCCGATCCAGCGTCCGATGCTGAAAAGGTGCCGCAGCCAGCCCACGGGGAAGGGCAGCACCAGCAGGGCCCACCACCAGGAGAGTGCGCCCTCGCCAAAACCACCGTAGGCACTCAGGACCCACATGGCGGCCACGCCGAAGCAAATCAGGCCCGTGCTGCCGTAGACGCAGGTCCGGTCGGCCGGCGCTCCCCGGCGCAGGCCCCACCACAGCATCAACAGGGAGAGCGCGACCAGGCCGAAGGGGATCAGCAGCATGGGCTGCCGGGCGGTGGCGGCCCGGAACAGGAGGAGGAGGGACAGCACGCCGATGACGGTCAACCCCCAGAGCAGGATGCGCTTGTCCGGCCGGCCGCCCAGGCGCACGCCCAGCGATCCCAGGACAGCGCCAACGCCGATGGCGATGGAACCTTCCAGGGGATCGACGGCGCCCAGCACCATCAAGAGCGGTCCGGCGATGACCAGGATGCGGGCCCAGATGCTATTCATCATGAAACGACCTCCCGTTGGGGCGGCAGGTCCCGCCGCTTCGCGCGGCGGGCCGGCGCTCCGACAAGACAGCAGCGGCCGGACGATCAAGCAAGGGAAATGTGTGGCCGGGGATTTCTCCGCGGCGCCTAGCGGCCCGCCGGCTCATGGCCGGGGCGCCAGCCCGGTCCGGTTCCCGGCACCCGGCCGATGTTGTAGATGCGCCCCTCCAGGCAGAGGGAGCATTGGGCCGCCGTCTCCGAGAGGCAGGCCTTGCCCGGGTAGATCTCATAGAGGACGCGGTACTTGGGCGGCGTGAGATTGGGCATGACGATGTTGGCGCCGCGCATGAGGCCCAGCTCCCGACCCTGCTCCTTGTTCAACGTGGCCAGGGCGGTGGTGCTGGGGATGTTGGCGTCGGGCCGCACCAGGCGGGTCAGGGCGACGACCTTGTAGGTCATCTCCTCCGTGTTGGGGACCTGCCGGCCGGCGGGGGCTGGCGGGTAGTCCGGGTGGCCATCCTGTCCCAGGGGCGTGGCGGGGTGGGGGATGTAGGGCCCCACGCCGATCATGTCCAGGTCCAGTTCGCGGAAGAGTTCGAGATCCCGCGCCAGGCTTTCGTAGGACTGGCCGGGAATGCCGATCATGACGCCGCTGCCCACCTCGTAGTCCAGCTCGCGCAGGTGCCGCAGGATGGCCAAGCGCGGTTCGCGCCCGGGGTAGCCGGGGTGGATGCGGGCGAAGAGCTCCGGGTCGGTCGTCTCGAAACGGAGCAAGTAGCGGTCGGCGCCGGCGCGGCGCCAGGCCTCGTAATCGGCCAGGGGTCGCTCCCCCAGGCTGAGGGTGATGGCCAGGCCCGTCTCGCCTGCGATGCGCCGCACCAGCTCGGCGACGGCTTCCGTCGTGTGGGCGCGGTCCTCGCCGGACTGCACCACCACCGTGCCGTAGCCGAAGACCTTGGCCTGGCGGGCGCACTCCAGGATCTCATCCGGCTCCATGCGGTAGCGCACCACCTCCGTGTTGGCCGAGCGGATGCCGCAATAGGCGCAGCGGCGCACGCAGTGGTTGCTGATCTCGATCAGGCCGCGCCGGTGCACCTCGTCGCCCACATGGCGGCGGCGGGTCTCGTCGGCGGCGGCCCACAGCTTCTCGAGGCGGGAAGGGTCCTCCTCGCGCAACCAGGCGAGGATCTCTTCGTGCGATGGCGTCCCTTCATTGGGGATCAAGGCGCTGCTCCGAGTTTCGTTCCTGGCCGCTTGTCCCGTGCCGGTCGGGGATCCCTCAGCCGCCCAGCCGCTCTTCCCGCCAGGCTTCCAGCGCGGCCGGGAAGGGGGCGAGGGCCCGCTCCAGGATACCCAGGCTGGCGGCGATGGCGATGCCGTAATTGGTCATGGGCACTCCGGCCCTCCGGCAGTGGAGCAGCCGGTTCAGCACCTCGCGGCGGTTCCACATGCAGGCGCCGCAGTGGATGACCAGCCGCCAGGGCGACAGGTCCGGCGGGAAGTCGTGGCCCTGGACGTGGTCGAACTCGAGGGCGCCGCCCACCACCTGCCGCAGCCAGCGGGGAATCTTGACGCGGCCGATGTCCTCGCCACCCGGGTGGTGGCCGCAGGCTTCGGCCACCAGCACGCGGTCCCCGGCCCGCAGCCGCTCGATGGCCGCCGCGCCGCGCGCCAGCTCGGTCAGGTCGCCTTGGCGGCGGGCGAACAGGATCGAGAAGGAGGTCATGGGCACGGTGGGAGGCGTGTCGGCCGCCACCTTGAGGAAGGCCTGGGAATCCGTCACGACCAAGGCCGGCGGGCGGCCCAGCGCGGCCAGGGCGCCGGACAGCTCCCGCTCCTTGACGACCAGGGCCCAGGCGTCGGCGTCGAGCAACTCGCGGATGGCCTGCTGCTGCGGCAGGATGAGGCGGCCGGCGGGGGCCTCCTTGTCGATGGGCACGACCAGCACGACCGGCTCGCCGGGACGCACCAGGTCGGCCAGCAGCGCCGGCTGGTTGAGCCATTCCTCCGGCGCCTTCTCGAGCAGGGCCTCGCGCAGGTCGGCCACGCCGGCGGCCAGGCCCAGCGCCCCTTGCGGCCCCGCGGTCGCCGTCGTGCGCACCACGGCCAGGCCCAGGGCGGCCAGGCGGCAGACCTCCGCCTCGTCCGCCGCCACGAGGTCACCCTTGCTGAAAACCGCCACCACCGGCACCTGGCGGGTCTGCAACTCCTCGAGCAGGTGCTGCTCGAAGCCGCCCCAGACGGGCTGGTCGCAGACGATGACGCCCAAATCCGTCCGGTCCAGCACCTGGCGCGTCTTGGCGATGCGCTGCCCGCCCAGGGCGCCTTCGTCGTCGATGCCGGCCGTGTCGATGAAGAGGACGGGGCCCAGCGGCTGCAGCTCCATGGGCTTCTCCACCGGGTCCGTCGTCGTGCCCGCCACCGCGCTGACAATGGCCGCCTGCTGGCGGGTCAGGGCGTTGAGCAGGCTGCTCTTGCCCACGTTGCGCCGGCCGAAGATGCCGATGTGCAGGCGCAGGCCCTTCCTCACCTTGGGCATCGTCCCGCCTCCGCGTGATTTTGGCAATCCATGCTCACGACCCCAGCCGCGTGACCGCTTCCGGCGAGATGGCCGCCCGGTACTCCTCCTCCGTCAGCAGGCCTTCGGCCAGCACCTGCCCGCGGATGGTGCGGCCGGCGGCTCGGGACCGTTCCACCAGCGCACAGACCGCCTCGTGGCCCAGGCGCGGCACCAGGGCCGTGGCCGCCGCGGTGGAGCCCTCCACCTGGGCGATGAGCCGCTCCTCGTTGGCTTCCAGCCCCAGCACGCAGTGCGTTCGGTAGATGCGGCAGACCGCGGTGAGCAGGTCCAACGACTCCAGCAGGCGGTCGGCGATGAGGGGCAGGAAGGGGTTGAGTTCGAGGGTGCCCGCCCCCGCCGCCTGGGTGATGGCCACGTCGTTGCCCTCCACCAGCATCGCCACCTGGACGACCGCCTCGGGGATGACGGGATTGACCTTGCCCGGCATGATGCTGCTCCCGGCCTGGCGGGGGGGGAGGCGCAGCTCGCCCAGCCCCGCCTCCGGTCCGCTGGCCAACAGGCGCAGGTCGTTGGCGCTCTTCTTCAGGGTCACGGCCAGGGCCTTGAGCAGGCCGCCCGTCTCCACGAAGACGTCGGCGTTCTGGGTGGCCTCCAGCAGATTCTCGGCGCGGGCCAGGGGCAGGCCGCTCAGCTCGCGCAAGTGGTCCACGGCGCCGAAGACGAAGGCCCGCGGCGCGCCCAGCCCGCTGCCGATGGCTGTGCCGCCCAGGTTGACGACGCGCAGGCGCTCCTGGGCTTTGAAGATGCGCCAGCGGTCGCGGGAGAGGGCCTCGGCATAGGCGGACATGCTCCGCCCCAGGGTCGTCAGCACGGCGTCCTGCAACTGGGTGCGCCCCACCTTGACCAGGTGCGCGAACGCGCGCTCGCGGTCCTGGAAGGCCTCCTGCAGCTCGAGCACGGCCTGCTCCAATACCTTCAGACCACGCAGGGCGGCCAGGCGGAGGGCGGTGGGGTAGGTGTCGTTGGTGGACTGGTGGCGGTTGAGGTCGTCCGCCGGCGAGACGCGGCCACAGGTGCCGCGCGGCTCGCCCAGCAGTTCCAGGGCGCGATTGGCCAGCACCTCGTTGACGGTCATGTTGAGGCTGGTGCCGGCGCCGCCCTGCAGGGCGTCGCCCACCACCTGCTCCAGGCCTTCCCCGTCGGCCAGCTCCCGGCAGGCGCGCCGGATGGCCTCGCCGCGGGCAGGGTCGTCCCGCCAGAGGCCCAGCGACTCGTTCATGCGGGCGCAGGCCAGCTTGACCAGCCCGTAGGCCTTGACCAGCTCCGGATGGCAGGGGCGGCCGCTCAGGGGGAAGTTCTCACGGGCCCGCAGGCCGTGGATGCCCCAGCGCGCGTGCTCCGGCACGTCGCGCTCGCCCAGCAGATCGCGCTCGATCCGGGTCTTCATCCGCTCCCCTCGCAATCTTCCGCGGCACCCATTTCGATATCGATATCGATATCGATATCGACACTCACATCCGCTCGTATCCCATAGCTGGAAGGATCAGCAGTAGACATCCCGCCGCCCGGCCCGCACCTGCTCCACCAGGCGGCGCGAGGTCTCGCGCGGACCATCGGCCATCTTCTCCAGCAGCTCGGGAATAAGGACCTCGCCGGCGGCGCGGGTGGCCGGGCTGGCGTAGTCAAGCAGGTACTCGAGGAAGGTGGAGACGGCGTTGGGGTCGCAGTGGGCACGGATGTCCCCCGGCTTGGCCAGGTCCATGAAGTCCATGCCCGTGCGCCCCAGGCGATAGCAGCCCGTGCAGAAGCTGGGGATGTATTCCATGCGCACCAGGTCGGCCACCACCTCGTCCAGCTCGCGGTGGTCGCCCAGGCTGAACTGGGCGCCCGTCTCCTCCTCCAGCTCGTGGGCGCGCAGGGCGGCCTGGTCGTCCCCCTCGACGGAGACACGGTCGCAGGCCTCCTCCTCGTCCTCGTAGCCGCCGGGATTGGTGCGGCTGCCCGCCGAGATCTGCGAGACGCCCAGGGCGAAGGTGGCGCGGCGCATCACGGTCGTCTCGCGCGTGGACATGATGATGCCCGTGTAGGGCACGGCCAGGCGCAGGATGGCCACCAGCTTGCGGAACTCGATGTCGGAGACGGGCTTGGGCGGATGCTCGCTGATGCTGGAGCCCGCGGCCGGCTCCAGGCGCGGCACGCTCACCGTGTGCGGCCCGCAGCCGAAGTGCTTCTCCAGGTGGCGCACGTGCTGCATGAGGGCGAGCAGCTCCCAGCGCCAGTCGAAGAGGCCGAAGAGGACGCCCACGCCCACGTCGTCGATCCCCGCCGTCATGGCGCGGTCCATGGCCGTGATGCGCCAGTCGTAGTCGGACTTGGGGCCGCGCGTGTGGACGGCCTTGTAGGTCTCCGGGTGGTAGGTCTCCTGGAAGATCTGGTAGGTGCCGATGCGCGCGCCCTTCAGCTCGCGGAACTCCTCCACCGTGAGCGGGGCCACGTTGACGTTGACGCGGCGGATCTCGCCGGGGCCCTCCTTCGTCTGGTAGACCGTCTCGATGGAGTCCAGCACGTAGCGGAAACCCTGGCGCGGATAAGCCTCGCCCGCCACCAGCAGCACGCGCTTGTGGCCGGTGCGGATGAGGTGGAGCACCTCGCGGGCAATCTCGTCCTGGCGCAGGGCGCGGCGTTTCAAACCCTTGTTCTTGACGCTGAAGGCGCAGTAGGCGCAATCGTTGGCGCAGAGGTTGGAGATGTAGAGGGGGGCGAAGATGACCAGGCGGTTGCCGTAGATCTCGCGCTTGACCTGCGCCGCCGTGGCGAAAAGCTCCGCGAGCAGCTCCGGGTCGCTCACACCCATCAAGGTGGCCATCTGTCCGTCATCCAGGCCGCGGCCCAGCGCGGCGCAGGCCAGCACCTCGCGCACGGCGGCGGCGTCATGGCCGCGCGCCCCTTGCAGCACCGCTTCGATCTGCCGCCCGTCGATGCGAATCGTCGTGTCCAATTCGGATTCCTTTCCGCCGGCGCCCGGCCACCGCTTTCAACGTAGCCCCGGCCGTCCGCTTCCTCAACCAGAACATCCCACTCCCAGGTCGGCGATCTGTCCATGAAAAGGCCCGAAGCCGGCAAGCTCCGGGCCATGATCGATCAGGCCATGAACTTGCCGCGCGCCGTGTAGTGGGTGTGCAGCAGCTTGTGGCTGAGATGTCCGCAGGGGCCTTCCGTCAGGAACTTGGTGTAGAGTTCCAGCACGGCCGGATTCTCGTGCGACTTGCGCACCTTGTAGGAGCTGTCCTCCGCGTAGATGGCCTTGGCCCGCGCCGCGCGGATCTCGGGCGAGGTGGGAATCGGCTGTCCACCGCCACCCAGGCAGCCGCCCGGACAGCCCATGAACTCGATGAAATGGCACTCGCTGAAGCGGCCGCCCGCCTTGATGTCGTCCATCACTCTCTTGGCGTTGGCCGTGCCGTGGGCCACCGCCACCTTGAGGGTGGCGCCCTTCAACCAGGACCAGCTGTCCACCAGGTGCTTGAACATGGGGATGACCGGGCCGACGTCCTGGATGGGCAGTTCCACGTAGCGGATGCCGTCGAAGCCGCGCACCGGGATGATGTCGGCGTGGTCGAAGAGGTTCTCCACCTGGATGCCGCACACCACCTCGATCACCGTGCGCAGCGCCGCCTCCATCACGCCGCCCGTGGCGCCGAAGATGACGCCCGAGCCCGTCGCCGTGCCGAAGGGATCATCAAAATCCGACTTGGGCAGGCGCGGCAGGTCGATGCCCGCCTCCATGAACATCTGGGCCAGCTCCCGCGTGGTCAGGCCGTAGTCCACGTCCTTGACGCCGCTGTCGCGCATCTCCGGGCGGTTGCACTCGAACTTCTTGGCCGAGCAGGGCATCAGCGCCACGGTGACGATGTCCTTGGGGTCGATGTTGTGCAGCTGGGCGTAGTAGGTCTTGATCACCGCGCCGAACATCTGTTGCGGGCTTTTGGCGCTGCTCAGGTTGGGGATGTACTCCGGGTAGAAGTGCTCGAGGTATTTGACCCAGCCCGGCGAGCAACTGGTGAACTGGGGCAGGGCCGCCTCGCGGTCGCCCTGGACCAGCGCGCGGTGGAGGCGCAGCAGCAGCTCCGTCCCCTCCTCGATGATGGTCAAGTCCGCCGTGAAGTTGGTGTCGAAGGCCTTGTCGAAGCCGCAGAGCTTGAGCGCCGTATTCATCTCGAAGGTCATGGGTGTGCCCGGCTCGCAGCCGAAGCACTCGCCGATGGCGGCGCGGGGGGCCGGGGCGGTCTGGATGACGACGTGCTTGCTTGGGTCGTCGATGAGGCGCCAGATCTCCTCGGTGGGGTCGTTGGCGCGCAGGGCGCCGGTGGGGCAGCGGTTGATGCACTGCCCGCAGTTGATGCAGACCACCTCGCCCAGGGGCTTGTCGCGGAAGGTCTCGATTGCCGTCTCGCTGCCGCGGTGGCAGGCTTCCAGCACGCCCACCTCCTGCAGGTCGATGCAGGTGCGCACGCAGCGGCGGCAGAGCACGCACTTGTCCATGTTGCGCACGACGGAATAGCTGCTCGTGTCCGTCATGTGCCGGCGTTCCGTGCGCTGGCCGAAGCGGAAATGGGTCACGCCCATCTCCTTGGCCAGGGACTGCAGCTCGCAGTTGTTGGTGCGGAAGCAGGTGTAGCATTCACCCACGTGCTCGCTGAGCAAGAGGTCGATCACATGGCGCCGGGCGTTGCGCACCTTGCGCGTGTGGGTGTGGATCGTCAAGGGACTGGTGACGGGGTAGGCGCAGGCGGCTTGCAGGGCGCGTTGGCCCTCCACCTCGACGACGCAGACACGGCAGAGGCCGGCGCTGCACAGGTCGGCGTGGTGGCAGAGGGTGGGGATGTGGATGCCCAGGCGCTTGGCCGCGTCCAGGATGGTGGTGCCCATGGGCACTTTGATCTCCTGGCCGTCGATGGACATGCGGACCTGCGCGCCGACAGCGTTCTCGTCGGCGTGGGGGGCGATCTGCTGCGCCTTCTGGGAGACAGGGGCGCGGCTCGTATCGGGATTCATTCTGCTCTCGGTGCTCATCGTTCCTCCTACGGGCGCGGCCTCAGGCCGACTGCCGGGCCAGGATCTCGTCCTTGAAGTGCTCCACGATCGACAGGAAGGCGTTGGGGCTGCTCTGCCCCAACCCGCACTTGGAAGCCAGCTGCATGGTCTGGCCCAGGGCCTTCAGCTCCTGCAGATAGGCCAGGGAGCAGCATCCCGCCTCAAGCTTCCCGATTCCTTCCAGCAGCACGCGGTTGCCGCGGCGGCAGGGCGTGCACTGGCCGCAGGACTCCTCGTCGAAGAACTCCATGAAGTTCTTCGCCACGCGCAGCATGTCCCGCTGCGGTCCGAAGACGATGATCGAGCCGCCGGTGGAGGCGTCGTCGAAGGCCAGGCGCCGCGTGAAGCCCTTGCGCGGGACGCAGACGCCGCTGGCGCCGCCCACCTGGACGGCCTTGGCGTCCTCGCCGCCCACTTCGCGCAGCAGCTCCTCGATGGTGATGCCCATGGGCATCTCGTAGACGCCCGGCTTCAGGCAGTCCCCCGAGACGCTGAAGAGCTTGGTCCCAGTGGAGCTGGCGGGGCCGATCTTGGCGAAGGTCTCGGCGCCCAGCGCAATGACGCGGGCGGCCAGGGCCAGGGTCTCCACGTTGTTGACGGTGGTGGGATGGCCCATGTAGCCCGTGTTGACGGGGAAGGGCGGCCGGTTGCGCGGCTCGCCGCGATGGCCCTCGAGGGACTCGATGAGGGCCGTCTCCTCGCCGCAGACATAGGCGCCGGCGCCCATGTGGACGGTGACGGTGAAGTCGAAACCGTCCGTGCCCAGGATGCGCTCGCCCAGCAGCCTGGCGTCCACGCGGCGCGCGATCACCTGCTCCAGATGGCGGCGCAGGTAGTCGTACTCGCCGCGCAGGTAGATGATGCCCTCCCGGGCGCCGATGGCCCGGCCGGCGATGGCCATGCCCTCGAGCACGAGGTCGGCCTTCTCCGTCAACAGGACGCGATCCTTGAAGGTGCCGGGCTCGCCCTCGTCGGCGTTGCAGACGACATACTTGACCGCGTCCTGGGCCAGGGCGGCGAAGTTCCACTTGACGCCCGTCGGGAAGCCGGCGCCGCCGCGCCCCTTGAGGCCGGATTCGCGCACCGTGGTGATGATCTCCACGCGCTTCATGGTGACGGCCTTCTTCAGGCCCTCGTTGGGGACGGACTCGCGGAAGAGGATGGACGCGTGGTTCTTGCTGCTCATCTCAAGCCTCCTTGGCCGCGGCGCGGCCCGCCTCGACCCGCATCGCCCCCGCCGATTCCAGGGCGGCGTCCTCGCTGCGCTCGGGATAGAGGCCGTAGATGCGGCGGCAGGCCTCGATGATCTCGTGCACGCGCTCCGGGGTGATCTGCGTGAAGACCTGCTTGTTGACCAGCATGGCCGGACCCTGGTCGCACATGCCCATGCAATTGGTCCACTCCAGGGTGAAGCGCCCGTCGGGGGTCGTCTCGCCGAAACGGATGCCCAGCTCCTGCTCCAGCTGGCGGGCGACGCGATCCTTGTCGCGCATGTCGCAAGAGATGGTGCGGCAGAGGCGCAGGACGAAGCGCCCCTTCTTCTCGCCGTTGAGGAAGGCGTAGAAGGTGATGACGCTGTAGACCTCCACAGGGTGGATGTCCAGGTGGCGCGCCACCTCTTGCATGGCATAATCCGAGACCCAGCCCTGGGCCTCCTGCAGATCCTGCAGGATGGGCAGCAGGGCCGAGCGGCTGCGACCGTGGCGCGCGCAGATCTCCTCGATCTGCCGGCCCAGTCCTTCGCGCTCCAATACCAGCATGACCGTCTCCTATGTTCGTCGCCGGGCACGTGACACTGGCCCGGGCGCGTGGGTCGACTCACGGCGCCGCTTGCGTGAAGCGGGCGCGGGTGGCGCGCCTGGCCACCTCACATCACGGTTAAAATATTAACAGTAAAAGTTGTAGAAGCAAGCCCTCTCCGTGAGAAATGGTTCATTTATCTGGCCCACTACCTCCCCTCTGCCGACGAAGCAATCGGCAAATCGGTTCTGCGCCGCAGCCCGGCCTCCATCCAGATCGGCTCGGGCACGCCTCTGGATGTAATCCAAATAGATCGGGGATCCGGCCTGAAGGAAGCCCCACCGCGGCCGGCGCAGCAGGGCTTGGTCAGGGCTTGGTAGTGTTCTACTGGGGGTTGGTGACCTGCGCCGCCTAAGGTGTGCCTATGCAGCCGCGTTACTGCACGGATGAGACGCGATAGAAGCGCACCTGCTCCACACCTTGCAGGAAGGGCGTGGTCCAGTCCGTCTGGGTGGTGGTCACCTGGGGGCTCCAATAACCACCCTGATCCCAGGCCGCGCGCACGCGGTAGCCCGTGGCGCCCCCGACCGGGTTCCAGCTCAAATGGACGTTGACGCTGTCCGCCGTGATCTGCAGGCCCGTCACCGCGCTGGGGCGGATGGGTTCCAGCCAGATGCGCTGGAAGGCTGGGCGGTGCTCTTCCACATCAATGCCGGAGACCATGGCGGGCCAATAGCCCACATGCTGGGCGGAGAGCTGGTAGTTGTTTCCTTGCGCCACGGGCGCGAGACGGAACCAGCCGTTGGGGCCGCCGTCCGCAGCGCCGCTGCCGGGAGCCAAGGACAATTGCGCGCCCGGCACCGGCAGGCCGCTGTCCGCGTCCAGCACGTCGCCGGCCAGGAAACGTAGGGCGGGCGGCCTTTGGATGCTGAAGGAGTTGCTTTCCCCGCTGGCTGTGCGGCTGCAGCAGGGTGTCCAGGTGTCCAGGAAGAAGCCGGCCGTGGCGCTGACCCAGCGCGCGCCGTTGGGATAGCCACCAATGTTGATGGCGAAGGGACTGGAATCCCCGCTGTGCACGCCACCAGCCCGGGCCAGCAGGGGCAACAGAACAAGTGCCATCATCTTACAAACGCTCATGTCGCCCTCACCCTGTCTGAGTCACTTTCCACCTACATCAACTCGCCGCCGCGATGCGCTTGCTGCCCTGCTCCACGGCCTGGACCAAGCCCTGGAGAGCCTCCACTTCGCGCTCCTCGAACAAGGGCTCGCCACACTGGGTGCACACCCAGGCCGGAACACTGTCCAGCAGGACGTGGCAGCCGCTGCGATCGATGTGGAAGGGCGAGGGCCGCGCATCATCTCACCCTGGCAATGCAGGCAGTTCACGCAGTGACCGTCATCGCTTAGACCTTGCCACTCAGTTCTCCTGCCGGCGCTGGGCGCTTCACTCCGATCAGCCCGTCGATGGACAAATCCTCATCGAGATCCGACCAGTGGATGCCATAGCCCGAGGGCGACACTTCGAACCTCTCCCGCTGCTCCTGGGTGGCCGCCACCAGTCGCGGGGACTGCCGCCCGAGGTCGATCTCGAAGGATTTGCCGTCCACCGTCAGGAAGAGCACTGCGCCCACCACGGTGGTCCGCTGGACATCGTGTGCCTTATCCACGCTTCTGCTCCTCGAACTTGTTCCACTCGGACACCAGATAATCAAAGTGCTCCATGATGATCCGCCGCACGGTGCGCTTGTCCGCCGGGCCAAGGTTGTAGGCGTGGGACTCCACGACCTGGAAGCCCTCCACGTCCAGCCAGTACTTGGCTTCCGCATCTCCCTTGCGACAGTGGATGTGCATGGGTTCGTCCCCTTCATTGGCGTAGAAGAAGAAGCGCCAACCCAGCATCATCAGAACCGTAGGCATGGAATCACCTGCTCACGACAGTTGCAGCCGTTCCGCTGACCCAGCGCGCGCCGTTGGGATAGCCGCCGATGTTCAGGGCGAAGGGACTGGAATCCCCGCTGTGCACGCCACCAGCCCGGGCCAGCAGAGGCAACAGAACAAGTGCCATCATCTTACGAACGCTCATGTCGCCCTCACCCTGTCTGAGTCAGTTTCCACCTCCATCAACTCGCCGCCGCAATTCGCTTGCTGCCCTGCTCCACGGCTTGGATCAAGCCCTGGAGGGCCTCCACCTCGCGCTCCTCGAACAAGGGCTCGCCACACTGGGTGCAGACCCAGGCCGGAACACTGTCCAGCAGGACGTGGCAGCCGCTGCGATCGACGTGGAAGGGCGAGGAGCCGCGCATCATCTCACCCTGGCAATGCAGGCAGTTCACGCTGTAACCGTCATCGCTTAGACCTTGCCACTCAGTTCTACTGCCGGCGCTGGGCGCTTCACTCCGATCAGGCCGTCGATAGACAAATCCTCATCCAGCTCCGGCCAATGGATGCAGTACCCGCTGGGCGAGACTTCGAAGCGCTCCCGCTGTGCCTGGGTGGCCGCCGTCCGTCGCGGGGACTGCCGCCCGAGGTCGATCTCGCAGGATTTGCCGTCCACCGTCAGGAAGAGCATTGCGCCCATGACAGCAACACATTGAACATCGTGGGCCTGATCCACTCACCTTCTCCAAATTTTTTTCCTCAGCAGGGCCATGAATGGCCCTGCCTCAAGCCCAAGGGCCAAAACCCAAGGGACCAAGGGCTACAGAGTCCTGGCACAGCGGAAGCCGATGTTGTAGGTGCGATTCGTGGGTGTGTCGCTGCTCCGGTAGGCACAACGGGCGTACGAACTGTAGCTGGACCAGTAGCCGCCACGGCGCACCCGGTAGGTGCCGGATACAGAACCCTGAGGATTCAAATAGGGAGAACTGCTGTAATAACTGCTGGAATACCAGTCACTGCACCATTCCCAAACGTTGCCTGCCATATCCATGCAGCCCACGGGGCTCGTTCCTGTCGGGTAGTTACCATCTGGCGCAGTGTAAGTGAAGCCATCGCCCGTTACACTTGTGTTGGCGTGGTGGATGGTCCCACCGATGTTGGCATTGAAGACGTTGCCCCACGGCCACAAGCGGTTGTCTGTGTTGCCTTTGGCCGCCCGCTCCCACTCGGCCTCCGTGGGCAGACGCTTGCCCGCCCAAGTTGCATAGGCCATGGCATCCGCCCAGTAGACGTTGACCACCGGATACTGCGGGTAGTTGAGGAAGTAGCCGCTCATGCCGGAGAAGCCGGGATCGGGCGGATAGGCGCGGCTGGTGGCGTCGCAGAAGAGCTTGTATTCGCGGTTGGTCACCTCGTAGATGTCGATCCAGTAGGCGTCCAGGTAGACGGTGTGCTCGGGCACGGCGTCGCCGCCCACGGCGCTGGATCCCATCACGAACTCGCCGGCCGGCACCAGCACCATGTCCTGGGGCGCGCCGTCCACCAGGCTGTGGGCCGTGACGCGCACCTGGGCGTTGGCCACGTTGTGGTCGTAGTCCAGGGCGGCGTTCCACTGGATGGTCTTGCCGCCGCCGGGCTGGACATTGGGGCCCACGTCACCCGTCAGGGCGTGCACGGGCACGGCCCAGGAACCCAGGTTGTCGCGGTCCACCTGCACGCTCACCCAGCAGGCCAAGCCCTCGTCCTCGGCCAGGTCGTAGCTGATCTGGATGATTTCGCTGTTGGGCAGTTGCTGCGCCGTCACGTTGGTGACGCTGGGCTGGCCGGCCCGGGCAGCCTGGAGGGCCAGCAACAGGCTGGCGCCGGCAAGAAGAATCAGTTGTTTCATGCCATCCTCGGCGATTGAAATGGATCTGCTGGGCGTGACGAAAGTCTGGCGGGAGAGTGGGTTTCTCAATGCTGCAAAGCAAGTGCCACTGGCAATTGATTCATAAGTACTTCAACAACAGAAGTGGGCAAAACCGTCGGTTGTCCCGGCCTCCCGCGTTCATACCGGCCGGCGCCGGCGCCGGCGCCGGGCCTTCAGCCCGGTGGAGCGCTCTCGTCATCCCAGCCCAGGGCTGCGCCCTGGGCTGGGATGACGTCGCGCCGTTGGCGCTGGGGCAGCAAAGCGCCTCCCGTCCGGAGCCGATTTGTCACTGGGGCCATGCCCGCTGACCTTGACAGCGTGGCTGATTGCGGACCCGACAGGCGTGCCCTGTCCGATCACCCGGGCAACATTGTTCCGAATGTCCAATTTGAGGAAATTCCTTGGGAACCTGAATGTGCGGAAATCCGTTGGGACGCGTGCTCCCCAACGGCCAGGGCGGGTGGGGAGGAGGTGGGAGGGCGCAGCTGTTCACAAAAAGCTAGAGGAGCCCTCCCTCCCCCGCCGTACTTTGTGCTGGCCTCTGACCCTCGTTCAGCCTATTTTCCTCCGGGCGGAATCCATGGCCTTCCGCCCGCGGCCGGGAGGCCATCGGCCTTCCACCCGGCCGCCTGACCTGACAACACCGGGTGACGGCTTGGCCGTCCAGTCCAGGAGGAATCATGATCAAGAAAATGCTGATCGGCCTGGCGGCCGTGCTCGCCCTGCTCATCGCGGGCGGACTGGTGCTGCCCGACGATTTCCACGTGGAGCGCAGTGTGGCCGTGGACGCCCCCCTCCACCGCATCCAGCCGCTGCTCGAGGATCTGGCCCGTTGGCCCGAGTGGTCCCCCTGGGAGCAGGCCGACACCACCATCGTCACCACGCTGGGGGAGATCACCCGCGGCGTGGGCGCCAGCCAGAGCTGGACCGACGGCACGGGCGGCGGCCGCCTGGTCCTGACCCGTTGCGAGCCCGGCCTGGTGGAGTACGACGTCTTTTTCGCGGACAGCCCCAAGCCCGCCCGCTCCATCATGCGCGCGGTGCCCGGGCCGGGCGCCTCCACCGTGGTCAGCTGGAGCATGGCCGGCGAGATGGACATGCCCGTGGTCGGCCCCTACTTCAAGATGCTGGCCGGCGCCATGATCGGCCCCATGTTCCAGCAGGGTCTGGACAACCTCAAGCGTGCCACCGAGGCGGAGGCCATGGCGCCGGACACTTTGGACGTGGCAACGGGGGAAGCGGAGGGCGGCCAGCCCTGACACACCACGTCCAAAGCGCCATGTTAGACCGGAGTAGGCAGCGTGCCTGCCTGGGGCACAAGTTTGGAGTCTTCCATGAACACAAGACGCCTCCTGGGGCTCTTCACCGTCTTCTTGCTGATCACCGCCGCCGCCCACGCCTGGACCAGCCCCGGCACAGGCTTGAGCTACACGCCGGCCGATCTGGTCGCCCTTAGCGGCGGCGCGGTCACCGGCGACTGGCCGGACTACCTGCAGCAGCAAGCCGTCATCATCAGCACAGGGGACACGCTGCGCTGGCCGGCGGGAACACAGTGGACGGTGGCCGGCAACCAGGAGCTGCGCGTCCACGGCACGATGCTGGCCCTGGGCACGCCCTGGGAGCCCATCCTCGCCCAATCCCAGAGCGGCCAGCCCAACAGCTGGAGCGGCCTCATCCTGGACGGCGCCGCTTCCGGCAGCCTGCTGCGCTGTGTCACAGTGGGGGGTGGCGCCGACGGCCTCAACTGCCTGGGCAGCTCACCTACCGTGGAGTACTGCACGCTGGTCGGCAACTACAGCAGCGGCCTGCACTGCTTCCTGGGCAGCCATCCCGTGCTGCGCCACTGCCTGATCGAGGGCAACTCCCGCTACGGTGTGGAGATCACCGGCGGTTGCAGCCCCGTGCTGGAGCACTGTGTCATTCGTGGCAACAACACGGAGGGGGCCAGCCCGCGCAACGCGGTCAGCATCGGCATCCAGGGCACCAACAGTCCGCGCCTTGTGTCCTGCCGGCTGGAAGGACGTGGTCCGGCCAACCCGGCCAGCGGCTTCTCCCTGTGGATGAGCGGCAATCCGCGGCTCAGCGACTGCGAGATCGTGAACTTCCGCAGCGGTGTCGTCATCCAGGGCAGCGGCGCCCAGGGGAGCCTCGAACGCTGCTGGATCCACGCCAGCCGCTATGTCAATCCCAACCTCGGCGGCAGCGGGATCAACGTCAACACCGGCGCGCTGCCGGTTTTCCGCGGCTGCTGCCTGGAGGACAACGACTGGGGCGTGACCATCACCAGCGCCTGTGCCCCCGACTTCGGCACGGTTGAGGATCCCGGCAGCAACCGGCTCCATGGCAACGGCAACGGCGGCGCCGTGTGGGACTTCTACAACAACACGGCCAGCGTCATCCAGGCCCGAGGCAACTGGTGGGGCACGACCGACCCCGCCCTCATCGCCCTGCACATCCATGACGCCGCCGATGGCGCCTTCGGGGTCGTGCACATCGATCCCATCCTGCCCGATTCCCTCTTCACCCCGCTGCTCTCCCCCGGCCTGGGCTTCGCCGCGCTGGCGGCGGGTGAGACACTGGTCCTGCATCCGGCCGGCCATTTCCGACCGGTGCCCGGCCTCGCCTTCTCACTGGAGGGTCCTGGTCAGTTGGAGGTGTGGGGGGATTCCCTGCGTTGGACGCCGCCGGCGGCGGGCGACACCCTGATCACGCTGCTGCTGCGCGCCGAGACGCCGCAGGGCCTGTCCGCCACCGACACGGTCAAGGTTTGGCGCCGCTTGGCGCCCGCGCCCCGCCCGCACCTGGAACTGGCCTTGTCGGGCGGCGACGTCTTCTTGTCCTGGAGCACCGTGCCCGTCGCGCTCGGCTATCGCCTGGAAAGTTCCGCCGACCCCTCCTTTCCGCCCGGTGAGACGGAGACCCTGTGGACGGGGGAGGAGGAGCAGACCGTGCATGTGGGCGGACTGGCCGGCCTCCGGCGCTTCTACCGGGTGGTGGCGTTGTTGCCGGGCCGATGAAGGCGTGCGACCACCAGCTACAGGCTGAGATCCCGGCGTCCGGCGCGCCGGCGCAGCCAGTTGACCGCGCGCAAGACCGGTGGTCGGGAAATGGCCCATCGCTCCAGCCGGTACTTGCCGGGAAAAGTCATGAGCAAGAGGCCGACGAGGATGGTGAGCAAGCCCTGGCCGGGAAGCGCCAACAGAACCACGCCCGCGAGAATGAAGACCACGCCCGCCGCGTTGCGCAGGCTGCGCAGCAGGATACGGACCACCGGGTGTTCGTCGGCCCAGGGTGGCTTGGGCGGACGCCGCCGGCTGAAGTAATCCGCGGGAATGCGCACGATCACCCATGGCACCAGCAGGAGGGTGCTGACAAAGGTGACGACGGACAGGCCGCCCAGATACCAGAGCAGGGAAGAACCGAACAGCGCGGCCAGCCACTCCACCATCAGGCGGACTCCCCACCCCTCCGCCGCCAATCCAGTTCCTCCTTGTCCAGGAAGGCCCGCACACCGCGGTGGCACTCCTCGTCCGTCCGCTGCCGGATGTTGGCTTCCACCGCGATGTCCATGGCGGAGGCCGTGTCCCGGCCGCGCAGGCGCTCCAGCAGGGATTTGGTGGCGGCGACGGCCCCCGGCGCGCAGCCACGGGCCAGGGCACGGGCCCGCTGGCCGGCCAGGGCCAGCACTTGGCCCTCCTCGGCCAGCTCGTTGACGAGGCCCAGGCGCTGGGCGGCGTCGGGCTTGACCAGCCGGCCGGTGAGCAGCAGGTCGCGGGCGGCCGTCTCCCCCACCCGGGCCACGAGCAGCACGGCGACCAGGGCGGGGATGAAGCCGATCTGCACCTCGGGGTAGCCGAAGCGGGCATGGCCGCGATCGGCCAGCACCAGGTCGCAGACAGTGGCGAGACCGGCCCCGCCCGCCACCGCCGGCCCATTGACGGCGGCGATCCAGGGCAGCCGACTGGAGCGGATGGCGACAAAGAGCTCGCGCAGGTGCTCCGTGTCGCGGCGGAGCTCCACTGCGGGAGCCTGGGCCGTGCGCGCCAGATAGTCCAGATCCATGCCGCTGCAAAAGGCCTTGCCGGCCCCGGTCAGGACCACGGCGCGCAGGCCATCGTCCCGCTCCAGTTCGTCCACCAGGCCGCGCAGCTCGCGCACCATCCGCTCGTCGATGGCATTGCGCACCTGGGGGCGGTTCAAGGTGACGAGGGCCACCTGGTCGTCCGTGTGCAGGGTCAGTGTCGTCATGATTCGCCTTTCCCGCGTCAGCGCCCGGCGCCGCCGCGGATCTCCTCGCCCAGTTTCTCCAGGCAGACGCGAAGGCAGGCGTCCAGCCGGTCGCCATACTCCTCCTCCGTCACGCCTTGGACCACCCGTCCTTCGGCCAGCACCTGTTGCTCCGTCAACGTCCAGGCCTTCTTCCTGATGTGCGTGGCGCTGCCGCCCCCGTCCGTGAAGAGGAGGAGAGGCTCGCCGGTCGCGTTGAAGAAGGCCAACTCCGCCCCCGTCGTGAAAACCAGGTCCGCCTTGTAGGGACCGGCCGTGCGCTCCCAGCGGCCCAGGCCGACGCGCAGGTCCACCAGCACCTGGGGCTGCGGTTCCTCGGCGAGCAGGATCTCGTCCAGGTCCACGGCGCGGAACTCCCCGCCCGCCAGCGCCACTTCGGCGGCAGCCGCCTCCGCCGCCAGCGCGGCGGGGGCCAGCATGTTGAAACGCCCGCTGGCGCCCAGCGCCTGGTGCGCCCACAAGGTGACGCGCCTTTCACCCGGATGCCAGTCCGCCTGGACCTTTTCGCCACCGATCTCCACGTGCCGGATGCGTGCCCCCGGCCGCGGTGCGGCGGCCGGCAAAAGCAGGCGGTCGCCCGGCTGCGGCAGGGTTCGGCCGTCGCTCAACGCCAGGCGCGCCCGCGGGTCGGGGCGTCCGCTCTCCAGCTCGGCGATGCCGTAGGGAGCAAGCCGCCGGGCCAGCGCCTCGCCCCGGCGGTCGAGCAGCACCTCGCCCGGACGCAGCAGGCGGCCCCGCTCACCGGGAACGGCATCGCCTTTGAGCAGGATGCCGCCCTTGGCGTCCACGCCCGCCACCTCCAGCTCCCGTCCCGCCGGCCGCCAGGCGGCGGCCGCCTGCCGGGCGAGATCGGCCGTGGTGCTGCGCGCCAGTTCCCGCCAGGCGGCCACCAGGTCCGTCTGGCGGTACTGCTCGCTGTGCTTCTCGCGGCGCGTGCCCTCCAGGGCCTGGCTGAGCAGGACCTCGTGGGTGCGCCGGTCGTAGATCTCGAGCAGCAGGCCCAGCCGCAGGATGCGCGCCTCGTAGCCCAGCCGGACGGCGCGGGTGAGATCGGCGTGGGTCACCACCAGTCGGGCCAGGACCTGCGGCAGGCTGCGATGCCCCACGATCTCGTCGTGGCGCAGGTCGCCCACCGCCGAGAAGACGCTCTGCGCCCGGAAGAAGGCGGCGGACAGCTCGGACGGCGCCTCCCCGGCCGCCAGCAGCGGCGGCAGCAGGTTGAAGGCGCGAGTGTCCACCAGGGCGTCGTGCAGCCACTGGCCCAGCGTGGCGGAGTCCACGTCGAAGCACTCGTCCAGCTCGCCGGCGGCGGGCAGGGCCGCCCCCGCCACCGCCAGCTGCGGTCCCTCCAGCGCCAGCAGGCCGTTGACGCCGCTGAATCGAACAACGAGACCGGCGGGAGGCGCTTCCGTGGTCGACCCCGCCGTCACCCGCGCCAAGCTGTAGGCGCTCTCCACCTCCTCCAGGCGCAGCAGCCAACGCTCGGCGCCACGCTGCATCTCGCCCGTGGCGCCCGGTGGCAGTCCGTGGCGGGAACCGCGGTCGACGGCGTACAGGCCGTCCGCCATCCGCCTGGTGGCCACTGCCTCCACGCTGCCGGGCCGGTAGTTGCGCCCGGCCAGTGCGGCGGCCGTCTCCAGGGCCAGGTTGAAGGCGTCCGTGAACTGGCGGGTCCGCTCGCCGCGATCCAGCTCGACAGCCGTCTCCACCGGAACGCGCACCGTGGCGTCCTGCCCGAACCAGACCTGGCCGCTGCGGATGTCGAAGAACTCCAGGCGCAGCCCGACCGTGAAGGTCCAGAGGCGGCGGTCGCCCCAGTAGCGGGTCTGGCGGATGTCGGCGCGGGTCGTCACGCCGCGGGCGTAGATGCGGTCCCTGCCCTGTTCCAGAGCCCTCAGGTCGTTGGCGGGATGCTCCAGGAAGTCCGGGTGGACGCGCCAGCCGGGGTTGGCGGCCAGCAGGGCGACCAGCCGGCTGCCCGCCGCGGCCGCCAGCTCGCGCCCGCCGTCGGCCAGGAAAGCGGCGTCCACGTCGGCCCGATCGTCCATGATGACATCGGTGACGACGATCTCCGGCCCCACCGGCTCAGTGCCCCACAGAGGCAACGCCAGCAACAGGAGCACGACTAGGGCCGCCCGCCGCCCTTGCCGCATGGCCGTGGGGCGCGGCCTCCCGCTCAAGGTGGTGGCCGCCATCCTACTTCCTCAGATAAAAGTCCAAGCTGTTGCCCTTGGCCTGGCGCAGGTCCAGCGTGGGGAAGTCCGGACCCAGGGTCGCCACGATGGCCGCGACGAGCTGGTCCAGGTCGCCGCCCAGATAGGTGATGTCCACCTCCAGCCGGCGCTCCTCCTCCTCCCAGGTGCGCTTGCGGGCGCCGCTCACGCCCGGCACCCGCTTCAGGCCGTCGATGAAAGCCATGGCTTGCCGCACATAGGAATCCACGTTGTGCAGCTTGACGACCACCTCCCGGCCGTTGTTGGCCTTGTCCTGCCAGTACTGCATGATCTGCCGGACCAGCGCCTCGCAAGCGCCGTCCGCGGCCCGGGCCGCGCTGGCGGCGCGTGCCTGGTCCGCACTGATGCCCACGCCGTTCTGCGTGGCCTGGGTGGAACCCATCAGGGCGCCGGTGGAGGCGTCCACCATGCGGGCGCTGAAGGTGGCGCTGGCCGTCACGCGTCCGCCCACTGCGGAGACGGGCTCCGCCACGCACACGCCCAGGACCAGCACCTCGGCGCCGTTCTCCTCGGCCGCCCGCCGGGCCAGGAGCCGCACCGCCTCTCCGTCGTCCAGGACCTCGTCCAGGCGACGGGACTCGGCGGCGCGCACCCGGCGGGCCGTCTCGGCGTCCACGAGCAGGAAACCCCGCTCCAGCAAGCGCTCGGCCAACCGTGCCGCGCTGGCGGGATTGGCCACGGCCTCGGGTGCGCCGGGCGGATCCCCCGCCCGCCAGGATTCGTCCACCAGCACCATCAGGCGCGGCTTGCCCACCAGTTCCTGGAGGAGGCCCAGCGAGCGCGCGTCGTCCCCCAGCACCTGCCGGTTGACCTCAGCGCGGACAGTCATGACGTAGGCGCCGTCCCGCTCCCCCTCCTCCAGCACCTCGTAGGAGCTGACGAAACCCTGGGCGCGGCTAAGGATCCGGTCGTTGACCAGGGCAAAATTCTCCACCAGCGTGCGCCCCTCCACCAGGGTGCCCAGGCCCGTCTCCACCGCCTTGCGCAGGGCGTCGCGCAGGGCGGCGTCCCGCACCGAGGCCGCGTTGCCGCCCGCCAGCTGGGCCATGCCCGTGGCCGTCACCACGGCGCTCTCCTGGGCCCGGGCGGAGCTTTGGAAGAGAAGGGCGAGCAGGAGCAGGAGGGCGCCCGGCAAGGCGTGCCGGGCCAAATGGCTGCACATTCGCTTCATGGTGGACCTCACCTGTGACGCTGAAGGGGCGGCAGCCACCGCTGGCCGGCCGCCGCCCAGTCGCCCTGATGGAACGCTGCATGGGGAATCTACCGCCGTCCCCGGCAAGCTGCAACCAAGGCGCCAAATTGGAGGGCCCTCCAGGCCGCGCGGTCCCAGCCCGGCGGCTTGACTACCTTGTCGGGCGTGGGCCTGCACACGGGCCGGACACAAGCACCAACAACGGAGAGCCAGTCTTGCGCACCCTGAACCCCGAGTTGATCCGCCTGTTCATCGCCGCCGGCATCCTGGCGGCCACCGTCCTCGTCAAGCTTCTGTTCGAGAAGGTCATCCTGCGCCTGCTGCTCCGCATCAGCGCGCTGACCAGCATGCGCCACGACGACCTGGTGATCAAGGCCCTGCGGCCGCCCCTCAGCGCCTTCATCATCAGCCTGGGCTGTTACCTGGCCCTGAGTGCCCTGCACCTGCCGGATGTGCCGGTGGACCTGCCCCGCTACCTGGAGAAGATCTGGCAGGTGGTGCTGGCCGTCCTGGCGGTGTGGGCCTTCTATCGCCTGGTGATCCCCGTCTCGGCCTTCCTCGAGGACGGCCTCTTCAGCCGCGACGAAACGGCCCGCCGCCAGTTCTCGCCCATCCTCACGGGCGTGCTCCGCTTCCTGGTGGTGACCATGGCCGCCCTCTTCATCGCCCACAACATGGGCTACCAGGTGACCAGCCTGGTGGCCGGCCTGGGCATAGGCGGCCTGGCCGTGGCGCTGGCGGCCCAGGACACGCTGGCCAACATCCTGGGCACGGTGGTCGTGCTCAGCGACCAGCCCTTCCGCGTGGGCGACTGGGTGATGGTGGACGGCCAGGAGGGCATCGTCGAGACCATCGGCTTCCGCTCCACGCGCATCCGCACCTTCAGCCGCAGCCTCATCATCGTGCCCAACAAAATGCTCACCGAGCGCCAGATCGAGAACTGGTCGGCCATGACCCGGCGGAGGGTGCGCATGTCCGTGGGCCTGCTCTACTCCACGCCCGCCGACCAGATGGAGCGCTTCGTGGAGGGCGTGCGCCGCCTCATCGTCGAGGACCCCGGCGTCGATGCCGAGCAGTACACGGTCTACTTCAACGAGTTCAACGCAAGCAGCCTGGACGTGCTCATCATCTAGACCTTATGGAACGGCCGGGTCCCTACGTTGGCCGTGGGTTGATCCACGAGGGACCAGAGCCACACTGGGCAGTGCCCAGAAACGTAAGGAGCCCGGCCATGCATGAGAGTAACACGTCCACCACGTGGGTGGGACT
>JAUXWS010000089.1 GCA_030685015.1 bacterium | reverse complement strand
GCGCTTCACTCTGCGCATCGCATCCAGCACCCGCAGGTCGGATATTCCGCGATGCTCGATCTGCGTGTGCACCATCTCATCTCTTGATAACTTGTAATTTAACAAGAATATAGCCTTGTAATCCAGAAGATCCTGCGTTATAGTCTTCCCCAGTCTATCTTTAACTTTTGAATATAAGAAGAAAGCGTTGCACTGTCAAGCTGAAGCCTAAATTGCGAACGTATATGACCTAAATCCCATGCGAAAATCAAATAGAGAGATGGATTTTTCGCACCACTCTTGAGATTCAGTACTGTTCCAAGATCGAGGCGATGCTTGAAATGAATAATCAAATATGTCGTATGGGAAATAAGCTATCACACTGAAGATCGAGAATTCAGAGCGAAAAAAAGCCCTGCATATCACGTGCAGAGCTTTCATTTGGTCGGGGCGACTGGATTTGAACCAGCGACCCCTTGACCCCCAGTCAAGTACGCTACCAGACTGCGCTACGCCCCGATTGTCTTGTTCAGCAATTTCAAAATGGCCTGGATCTCCGCCCGCAGGCGGACGCGCCCTTCCTCGGGCGAACGCCGCAGCTGCCGCCGCGCCCCCTCCAGGCTGTACTTCTCCCCGTGCACGAGGTGTTGGATGCGGCGGATGAGCTCCACATCCTCCGCCCGGTAGCGCCGGGTTCCCCCCGCGCTCTTTCTGGGCTCCAACTCCGGGAACTCGGACTCCCAGAAGCGCAGCACGTGCGCCTCGAGCCCCGTCAGTTCGCACACCTCGCCGATGCTGTAATAGAGCTTGCCGCCCGCCGCCTCGGATTCCATGAAGGCCTCCGGAAAGGGTCACGTGGCAGGGGCGAAAGGTAGCCAAGGCGGGCCGCTCAAACAAGATGGGGCGGGTGGCCGCCGCCCACGAGGGACGCCAGCCAGGCCCCGCGGGCGGCCAGGCGCTGCAGGTGATCGGGCGGCGCCCCGTCCAGCATGGCGCGGAGGGCGGCGGGGCCATGCAGGGGATAAACAAGATGGCGGCGCCGGCAGAGGGGGTGGTCGTCCCCCCGGGCGTTGCCGAAGCCCAGGCGCAGGCCGGCCGCCTCAGCCACCAGCACGGCCCGGCGGTCGCAACGGCCGTAGGGCCAGGCCAGGGCGTGGACGCTGCGGCCGAAGCGCAGCTCCAGCTCGGCGCGGGCCTTCACCACTTCCTGCTCCAGCACAGCCAGCCCGCGGCCGGCCAAGTGGCGGTGGCTGCGACCGTGCAAGCCCAGGGACCAGCCCTCCGCCAGCAGTCGCGCGATGCCGTCCTCGTCCAGGTGGCGGAAGGGGCGCCCCGCCAGGCTGCGGTCCCAGCCGTTGTCCAGGCCGATCCAGTCCAGCACGGGGAAGAGGGTGGCGGGCAGGCCGCGGCGGGCCAGGACGGGATGGGCCTCCTCCGCCACGCAGACGTAGGCGTCGTCGAAGGCCAGCAGGCAGAGCCGCTCGTCATCGCCCTGCCGGCCCCGCCGCCCCAGGTAGTCCTCCAGGCTGATGGCGCGGGCGCCGTGGGCGACCAGGGCCTCCACCTGCTGGAGGAAGCGTCCGGGAGACACCACGGTGAGGCCCGCTTCCCGCCGCCGGGAGATCTTGTGCCAGGTCAGGACGGGAATGGGCCGCATCGGCGCCGACCTCCATGGATCCGGGGGGTCAGGCTCCCGTGTGGCCGAAGCCGCCGGCGCCACGCTCCGTCTCGGGAACGCGCGCCACGGGCTGCCACTCCAGGCGCTCCACCTTGGCCAGCAGGGCCTGGCAGATGCGCAGGCCGCGTGTGACGGTGAAGGGCTCAGCGCCGAAGTTGCTGAGGATGACCTGCACCTCGCCACGGTAGTCGCTGTCGATGGTGCCCGGGCTGTTGAGCACGGCCAGGCGGTGTTTGAGGGCCAGGCCCGAGCGGGGCCGGATCTGCAGTTCGTAGCCCTTGGGGATGGCCACTTTGAGGCCAGTGGGCAGCAGGCGGGTCTCGCCCGGGGCCAGGACCACCTCCCCCTCCACCGCGGCGTGCAGGTCGAGGGCGGCGGCGCCCTCCGTCTGATAGGCGGGCAGCGGCAGGTCGGCCCCGTGGGGCAGGCGTTCCACCTTCACGCGGATCATGCGTCCTCCTCGGGCAACAGGCGGCTGATGTGCAGGGTGTCCGGATCCAGCCAGTGCCAGGCCGCCTCGGCCAGGCTCTTCACGCTTTGGCGTTCCAGCCGCTCGAGCCGCTCGTCGATGGACACCAGGCGCCCGTAGCGCAGCTCCCCCTTGGCCAGCTGGGCCATGCGGCTGATGCTCTGCTCCTGGGCGATGAGCCAGCCCCCGCGCATCTGGCGCCGGGCGTGCTCCAACTCCTCCGCATCCGCGCCACCCTCCCGCAGGCTGATGAACTCGGCCCGGCAGGCCGCCTCCACCTCGTCGACGCGGGCCGCGTCGCAGGCGAAGTAGGCGCCGAAAGCGGCCCCGCGATCCAGGCTTTCCTGCCAGGAGAAGACCGTGTAGCAAAGGCCCATCTCCTCCCGCAGGCGCTGGAAGAGGCGGCTGCTCATGCCGTCCCCCAGCAGCAGTGTGAGCAGGCTGAGCGCCGGCAGTTGGGGGTGGGAGGCGTCGGGTCCGCTGCGCCCCATCTGCACATGGGCCTGACGGCCGAAGCCGTTGAAATGGTCGCTGCGGCCCGGGACCACGACGGGCGGCGGCGGCACCTCCAGACGCCCGCCGGGCAAACCGCCGAAAAGGGCCTCGGCCCGGCGGTGGAGGAACTCGTGGTCCAGGTCGCCGGCGTAGGCCAGCACCAGCTCCCCGCCCCGCTGGAAAGTGGCGGCGAAGCGGGCCAAGCTGTCCCGGTCCACAGAGCGCACCTCCTCCTCCGTCCCCTGCACGGGCAGGCCCCAGGGGCTGGCGGGGTACATGTCGCGGAAGGCCTGGTCGTAGAGCAGCTCGTCGGGGCTTTCCTCCACCTGGCGGATCTCGTCCACGATGACGCGCTGTTCCTTCTCCAGCTCGCGAGGGTCGAGCACGGAATCGAGCAGCATGTCCGCCAGCAGGTCCAGGCACAGCTCCCAGTCCTCGCCCAGGGAATTGCAGTAGAAGGAGGTGTTGCCCCGCCCGGTGGAGGCGTTGAGCTGTCCGCCCCGGTTCTCCACCAGACGGCTGATCTCCCGGGCCGAGCGGGTGCGCGTTCCCTTGAAAACCATGTGCTCGAGCAGGTGGGTGATGCCGCCCGGCCAGCCCTCCTCCCCGCTGCTGCCGCGCCGCAGCCAGAGGCCGAGGCTGCAGGCGGGGGCGCCAGGCATGCGCTCGCTCAGGACGACCAGCCCGTTGTCCAGGACGCTGCGCTGCAGATGTTGTTCCATGCCGCCTCAGGATGGAATCAGCCGGCCACGCGGACCGGCTGATTCATTGTTGTCAGATGGGGAAGGGTTAGTAGCGCCGTCCGCCGCCACCGCCCGAGCCGCCGCGGCCCCGGTCGCCGCCGCCCCGGCCGCCGCGATCCCCGCCCCGGCCCCGGTCGCCCTCCGGACGCGGCGGGCGCGGACGCTCCACGTAGCCCTCGGGCTTGGGCAGCAGGGCGCGGCGCGAGAGGCTGAGCTTGTTGTTCTCCGCGCTCTGGAGCAGGACCTCGATCTTGTCCCCCACCTTCAGCACGTCCTCCACGCGCTCGGTGCGCGCCCAGTCGATCTCGCTGATGTGGAGGAGGCCCTCCTTGCCCGGCATGATCTCCACGAAGGCGCCGAACTCGACGATGGAGACGATCTTGCCGGTGTAGACCTTGCCCACCTCGGCCTCCGCCACCATGTCGCGGATCCAGTTGACGGCGCGCATCAGGTTCTCGTTGTTCTCGCTGGCGATGGTGATCGTGCCGTCGTCGGCGATGTCGATCTTGGTCTTGGTCGACTCCTGGATCTCCCGCACCATCTTGCCGCCGGGCCCGATGATCATGCCGATTTTGTCCACCGGCACCACCACCGCCTCCAGGCGCGGCGCGAAGGGCGACAGCTCGGGCCGGCTCGCGGCCAGGCACTCGGCCATCTTGCCGAGGATGTGCAGGCGGCCCTCCTTGGCCTGCAGCAGCGCCCGCTCCATGATCTCGAAGGAGAGGCCGTCGATCTTGATGTCCATCTGGAAGCTGGTGATGCCGTCCCGCGTGCCGCAGACCTTGAAGTCCATGTCGCCCAGGTGGTCCTCGTCGCCCAGGATGTCGGAGAGGACGGCCACCTTGTTGTTTTCCATCACCAAGCCCATGGCGATGCCCGCCACCGGCTTGTGCATGGGGACGCCCGCCGCCATCATGGCCAGGGTGCCGGAGCAGACCGAGGCCATGGAGCTGGAGCCGTTGGATTCCAGGATCTCGCTCACGATGCGGATGGTGTAGGGGAAGCTGTCGCGGATGACCTGGCCCTTGAGAGCGCGCTCGGCCAGGTTGCCGTGACCGATCTCGCGGCGGCCGGTGGAGCCCAGGCGCCGCACCTCGCCCACGCTGTAGGGCGGGAAATTGTAGTGCAGCATGAAGTTGCGGCTCTTCTCGCCCCAGATCCCGTCCATGCGCTGGGCGTCCTGGCCGGTGCCCAGGGTGACGGTGCCCAGGGACTGGGTCTGGCCGCGGGTGAAGAGGGCGCTGCCGTGGGTGCGGGGCAGCACGTCCACCTCGCAGGTGATGGGGCGGATCTCCGCCGTGCCGCGGCCGTCCAGGCGGCGGCCTTGCTCGACGATGGCCTGGCGCATCACCTCGCCCATCTGGTCGTGCAGAACCTTGCCGACCAGGGCCTTGGCCTCGTCCAGGGCCTTGAGGGCCTCCGCCGCGCCGCCCTCGGCCGCCTCCACATAGGGGGCGAGCAGGGAGGTCTTGAGGGCGTCGTAGGCGGCGTTGCGCTCCGTCTTGTCGGCGATGGCGCAGAGGCGCGTCATCTCGGGCCGGGCGGCCGTCTCGAAGGCGGCCTTGAGCGCCTCGTCCACCTCGGGCGGCGTCACCGGCCACTTCTCGATGGCGCCCAGCTCGGCCAGCACCTCCTCCTGGAGGGCGATGATGCGGCGGATGCGCTCGTGGGCGAAGCGGATCAGCTCCAGCATCTCGCTCTCGCTGATCTCCCCCGATTCGCCTTCCACCATCGTGATGGACTCCTTGGTGGCGGCCACCACCATCTCCACGTCGCTCATGGCCAGCTGGTCGAGGCTGGGATTGACGACGGGCTCGCCATGGATGCGGGCCACCTGCACGGAGCCCACCAGGCGCCGGAAGGGGATGGGGCTGGCGCAGAGGGCCAGGCTGGCGGCGCAGCAGGCCAGGGGGCCGGGATCGCAGCTGCGGTCGTAGCTGAAGACAGTGGCGTGGATCTGGGTCTCGTTGCTGAAGCCCTCGTCGAAGAGGGGACGGAGGGGCCGGTCGATCAGGCGGCTGTTGAGCACCTCGCTCTCGGCCGGACGGGCCTCGCGCTTGAAGAAGCCGCCGGGAAAGCGGCCGGCGGAATAGAGCTTCTCGCGGTACTCCACCTGCAGGGGGAAGAAATCCTGCCCGAGACGGGGCTTGGTCTCGGCGCAGACGGCGGCCAGGATCACCGTGTCCTCGAAGCGCGCCCACACCGAACCATGGGCCTGCCGGGCCACCTTGCCGATCTGGAAGCTCAGCCGGCGGCCGTCCAGGTCGATGGACTTTTCAATCATCATGCCGTTCTCCTTGGTCTGGGAGCCCGCTGGCTCCGGATGGGGTCGAACGGCCGCGGTCCAAAAGGAGGCACACCGGCGGGAAGGCGGGTCCGGGCCGGGATCGACCTGCCTGCCGCTGTGCCTGGTTTCGGCGACGCGTCCGTTCAACCAGTGCCTGTCAAAAAATAAGGGCCGCCCCCGACGCCGGGAGCGGCCGCGTTCCCAACTCGATCAGCCGGACACCACCTAGCGACGGAGTCCGAGATCCTGGATCAGGCGGCGGTAGCCATCCAGATCCACGCGCTCCAGGTAGGTCTGGAGACGGCGACGCTTGCCCACCAGCATGAGCAGGCCGCGCCGGGTGTGATGGTCCTTGGTGTGGATCTTGACGTGCTCCGTCAGTTCCTTGATCCGCTCGCTGAGCAGGGCGATCTGCACGGCGGCGCTGCCCGTGTCCGTCTCGCTCTTGCCGAACTTGGCGGCGATTTCCTTGATCCGCTGCTTGTCCATGGCGCTCTCCTTGTCGTCCAGGTCAGCCGCCCCCCTCCTGGGTTGCCAGCCGGTCCTGAATGCGGTGGCGATCCTTCTGCAGCTGGGCCGCCAGCTGCTCCCCTGAATTGAACCGCATAGTATCGCGAACGAAACCCAGGATATCAACCTTCAGCACCTGCTCGTACAAGCTCTCCGCAAAGTCGAAGAGGTGGATCTCAGGCTGCCTGGCGTTCTCGCCGAAGGTGGGACGGGGGCCCAGGTTCATCATGCCGGGGAGGCGGCGGCCGTCCATCAGCCGGGCGGCCACGGCGTAGACCCCGTCACGGGGCATCATCTGGCGGGAAGAGACCTCCAAGTTGGCCGTGGGGATGCCCAGGCCCCGGCCCCGCCCCATCCCCGGAACCACCCGGCCCTGGAAGCGGAAGGGCCGCCCCAGCAGCCGGGCCGCCGCCTCCACCCGCCCGGCCTGCAGTTCATGGCGGATGCGCGTGGAGCTGATCCGCTCCCCGTCGACGAGGACGGGTTCGACCACATCCAGCGCGTAGCCCAGTTCCCGGGATAGGCGGCGCAGCAGGTCCAGGTCGCCACCGCGGCCCTGGCCGAAGGCGTGGTTGTCCCCCACCACCAACCGGCGCATGGCGAAGTGCCGCAACAGCCCGTCGCGCAGGAAGCGCTCCGCCTCCCAGCGGGCCAGTTCCGGCGTGAAGTCCAGCAGCACCACGCGGTCGAGGGCGCAGGCGGCGAGCAGCTCCAGCTTTTCCTCCTCCAGGGTGAGACGGGCCACCGGGGGCCGTCCCAGGTCGGCCAGCACCTCGCGGGGATGGGGCTCGAAACTGATGAGGACGGCCTCGTGGCCGTCGGCCCGGGCCAGCTCCGCCACCTGCTCCACCAGCCGCCGGTGGGCCAGGTGGAGGCCGTCGAAGGAGCCCAGGGTGAGGACGCTGCCGGCACCGGGCCGGATCCCCTCCAGGGCGCCCCGCTCCACTCTCATGCCTCCTCCCCCGTCCCGCCGCTACCCAGCAGGGCGCGCAGACCCGCCGGGTCGAGGGCGCGCTCCACCTCGTAGCCGCCGATGCTGGTGCGGCGCAGCTCCTGCACCAGGGCCCCGCAGCCCAGGGCGCGCCCCAGGTCGCGGGCCAGGCTGCGCACATAGGTTCCCTTGCCGCAATGCAGGTCCAGGTCAAGCCAGGGAGCCTGCCAGTCGGCCACGGCCAGGGCATGGACGACGACGCGGCGGGGCGGCCGCTCCACCGACTGCCCGCGGCGGGCCAGCTTGTAGAGGCGCACGCCCTGGATCTTGACGGCGGAGTGCATGGGGGGAATCTGCTCGATCTCCCCTGTGAAGGCGGGGAGGAGGGCCTCGATCTCCCCGCGGGAGGGCAGCGGGCCGTCCCAGGTCCCGCCCAGTTGCCCGGTGCGGTCGTGGGAGTCGCTCTCCCGGCCCAGCAGGAGGCGGGCCCGGTAGCGCTTGTCGGAGCCGGTCACCGTTTCCTGCCACCGGCAGGCTTGGCCGGTCAGCAGGATGAGCAGGCCGCTGGCGAAGGGATCCAGCGTGCCGGCGTGGCCGATCCGCCTGATCCCGCTCAGGCGGCGCAGGAGGCTGACCATGGCGAAGGAGCTGGGTCCACTGGGTTTGTCGACGAGGACAAGGCAGCCCCCGGCCAGCTGGGCGGGGGTCGGCACGGCGCCGCCGCGATCCACGAGCAGTGCCTCTTGCGGCGGCCGGCCGGGCATCAGGACTCCGGGTTCGGGTCGCCGCCTGCTTCGCCCGCCTCCTCGGCCCGCTCGGACTGGATGCGGCGCAGCAGCTCCTCCACCTGTTCGGCGCGGTCCAGCGACTCGTCGAGGAGGAAGCGAAGGATGGGCACGGCGCGGATCCGCAGGCGGGCCGCCAGGGCGCGGCGGATCTCCTTGTTGCGGTGCATCAGCTGGCGCAGCATGGTCTCGCGCTTGTCCGCGTCCCCCATGACGGCCACGAAGACGTTGGCGTGGGAGAGATCGGAGGAGAGACGCACCTCGCCCACCGTGATCTGGGCGGCCAGCTCCCCGTGCTCGCGCAGCAGGATGCCGCCCAACTCCTTGCGAATCTGCTCGGCCACGCGTTGCTGGCGCTTCTCGCTGGCCATGGCTCAGCGCCCCTTCCCTGGCTCGGGCGCCATGTCCAGACGGCGCACGATCTCCCTCAGCGAGAAGACCTGGATGAGATCCCCCTCGCGCAGGTCGTTGAAACCGGCCAGCTGGATGCCGCACTCGAAGCCTTGGGCCACCTCCTTGACGTCCTCCTTGAAGCGCTTGAGGCTTGAGAGGTCGCCCTCGTGGACCACCGTGTTGTCGCGCACAAGGCGGGCCTTGGCGCTGCGCTCGATCTTGCCGGAGACCACCATGCAGCCGGCGATGGCCTTCTTGAGGATGCGGAAGACCTGGCGCACCTCGGCCGTGCCCAGCACCTCCTCCTCCACATCCGGCGCAAGCATGCCCTCGAGGGCGGCGTGGATCTCCTCCACCACTTCGTAGATGACCTTGTAGAGGCGCACGTCCACGCGCTCCCGCTGCGCCAACTCGCGGGCGTTGGGGGTGGGCGAGACATGGAAACCGATGATGATCGCCCCGGAGGCCTTGGCCAGCAGCACGTCGCTCTCCGTGATGTTGCCCACGCTGCGGCTGATCACGTTCACGCGCACTTCCTGGTTCTGCATCTTCATCAACTCGTCGGCGATGGCGCCGATGGAGCCGTCCACGTCGCCCTTGATGATGACGGGCAGGTCGCGCACCTCGCCCCGGGCGATCTGCTGGGAGAGGCTGGAGAGGGTGAAGGAGCTGAGCCGTTGCTGGCTCTGCTCCCGCTGGATTTGCTGGCGCTTGAGGGCCACGGCGCGGGCGTCGCGCTCCGTGGCGTAGACGGCCAGGCTGTCCCCCGCCTGCGGCACGCTGTCCAGGCCCAGGATCTGCACGGGCGCGGCGGGGGGCGCCGTGTCGCGCTGGTTGCCCCGCTCGTCCAGCATGAGGCGCACGCGGCCAGCCGCCGTGCCCGCCACCACAATGTCGCCCTTGTTGAGGGTGCCGCGCTCCACCAGCACGGTGGCGATGGCGCCGCGGCCCTTGTCCAGCTTGGAGTCGATCACCACCGCCTTGGCCGGACCCTCGGCCACGGCCATCAACTCGAGGACCTCGGCCCGCGTGAGGATCTCATCCAGCAGGCGGTCCATGCCGGTCCCCTGCTTGGCGCTGACGTCCACGCACTGGTATTGGCCGCCCCAGTCCTCGACCAGGATGTTGATGCCGGCCAGCTCCTTGCGGATCTTCTGCGGGTCGGCCGACGGCTTGTCGATCTTGTTGACGGCCACGATGATGGGCACCTTGGCGGCGAGGGCGTGGTCGATCGCCTCGCGCGTCTGCTCCTGGACGCGGTCGTCCGCCGCCACCACCAGCACCACGATGTCCGTCACCTGGGCGCCGCGGGCGCGCATGGCGGTGAAGGAATGGTGGCCCGGCGTGTCGAGGAAGGTGATGAGCTGGCCCTTCCAGTTCACCTCATAGGCGCCGATGTGCTGGGTGATGCCGCCCGCCTCGCCCGCCACCACGTTGGCCTTGCGGATGTAGTCGAGGACCGAGGTCTTGCCGTGGTCGACGTGGCCCATGACCGTCACGACGGGATGGCGCGTCACCGGCACGCCCGTCTCGATCTCCTCCTCGGCCTCGTCCTCCCCGTCGTATTCGGACAGGAACTCCACCTCGAAATCGTAGTCGTCGCAAAGGATCTCGATCAGCTCGCGCTCCAGGCGCTGGTTGATCGTGACCATCGTGCCCATCATGAAGGCCTTCTTGATCAGCTCGCTGACCGGCACTTCCAGCAGCTCGGACAACTCGTTGGTGGTGATGAACTCGGTGACGCGCAGAACGTTGGTCTCCTCGTTCAGCTCGCCCACGCCGCGCAGCTTGCGGTGCTTGCGACGCCGCTTGCCGCTCTCCATCGCCTTGGTTGTCTCCTTCACCGCCGCGCGGATCTCGTCCTCGCTGATCTTGACCTTCTTCCCCTTCTTGCGCTTGCGCCCGCCGGAGAGGTCGGTCGGCTCGTTCTTGGCCTTCTCCAGCTTCTGCAGGCGCAGCTCCTCGGTCTTCGTCTTTTTTCCGCTGCGCTTGCGGCCGGCGTCGCCTCCGCCATCGGCGGACTTGGCTGGATCACGCTCGCGGAAGCCCGGCTCGCCCGGTTTGGGTGTCGCGGCCGCTGCCGTGCCCGTGGCCGCCGCCTCGACCTCGGTCTTGGTCCGCTTGGCCGAACGCTTGCGGGCGGGTTCGGGCTCAGGATCCTTGTGGATGCCCAACACCCGGCCCGGCCGGAAGACAGGCAGGCCGATCTTCTCGCCGACCTGGTCCAGGTGCTCCACAATGCGGCGTCCGGCGCCCGTCGTGGTGGTCTTCTCCGCGAGCGGTTCGGCGACCGCGTCCTCCAGCGCGCCTTCGGCCGGGGCGGCCACCGGCTTCGCGTCCGGCTCCGCCACCGCTGTCCCATCGACGGGCTGTGGAAGCTCCGGCGCCGGGGGCGCCGCCTCCTCGGACGGGGCGGCCAGCGGCTCTTCGGCGACGCTTTCGGTGCTGGCCGTCGCGCGCTCCACCGCGTCCAGGACCGCCGGCTCGGCCTCGGCGACCACCTTGGCCCGCCCGCGCTTGCGCGGCGCGGGCTCGGCCTCAACGGCCGGAACGACCTCGGGAGCCGGGGATTCAATCACTTTCAGGCTGCGCAACCGCTCCAGCGTGGCGGACTGGACCTTCTCCCCCTCGCCCGAGCGCAGGATGTCCTCCACCGCCTCACGCCGGAACTCGGCCCGGTCGCCGCCGGGCTCGGGCTTCTTGGGCGCCTGCTCGGCCAGATATTCCTTGTGGCGCTGGGGAGCGTACTTGGCCAACATGGCCGTGTACATCTCCTCGCTCAGGATGGCGTTGGGTCCGCTCGGAGCCTCGAAGCCTTCCTTGACGAGGTGGTCGCTCACGTGCGACACCGTCAATTGCAGCTCCTTGGCCAGGTGAATCAGCTTATGCTTCTTGGCAGCCACCCTCGTCTCCCGTGTTGAGCGGACCAAGCCGGGCTTCCAGACCGCGGCGGAACCCGCCGGCGGCCAAACCCACGGCCCTTACTCCCCTCGTCCCCAGCACAGCGTTGAGTTCCGCCATGTCTGTCACCGCCACCACGCGCGTGCGGCCGTCCGCCGCGCGCCACTCCTCCAGCTCCCGCCAGCTGCGCGCCGAGAGGGCCGGATCGGCCAGGATCAGCAACGGCTGTCCCTGGCGCACCGCCTCGCGCAGGCGATCCATCCCGATGAGCAGGGCGCCGGCCTTGCGGGCCAGCCCCAACAACCCCCGAGCCGCCGGATCGAGGCCGTGTTCCACGCCGCGCTCACTCCTGTCCCTGGCTGTCGAAATCGCCCAGGACGCGCATGATCTCCTCCAGGTCCTCCCGCGCCAAGCCGGTGCGCTCCATGGCCTGGGCCGAGGAGTCGGTCAGGAAGTCCTCGACGTAGGTGTAGCCACCCTGCACGAGGACGTCCTTGTAGGCCCGCGGCAGGTCCACCACGTCCATGATCTTGAAATCCTGGAAATAGGTGGAGACGCTGCGGCGCGCCTGGCGCAGGGTCTCCTCGGGCAGGCCCGTGCGCTCGAGGAGGTTGGCCATCGGCTCGTCCAGCAGGCGCTCGGCCAGGTAGATGCCGGCGTCGATCAGCCGGCCCGCCACCTCGTCGGGAATGCCCACCACCTCGGTGATCTTGAGATCCTCCTCGATCTCCTGCTCATGCAGCTGCATGGCCAGATGCTGGGTCTCGTTGACCAGCTCCAGCTGATAGCCGGATATCTCGCTGGCCAAGCGGAAGACCATGTCGTCCATCGGGTTGAAGACGAACTCGGCCTCAGGCTGCCCTTCCAGGCGCTTCATCTGGCGCTCGATCATCTTCTCGTACTCCTCGTCGCTCAGCACGACGAGGGCGCGCCCCGGATCCAGCAGGCGCACCACCAGCGGCTTGTTGGGGCTCATCGCCTTCTTGATGAAGGTGGCCGGATCGCTGGCGTGGTCGATGATGTCGATCTTCTCGTTGATCAGCTCCTTGACGATGGCCTGGATGCGCACGCCCTTCATGCCCACGCAGGACCCCACCGGGTCGATCCGGCTGTCGGTGGACTCCACCGAGATCTTGGTGCGCCGGCCGGGCACGCGGGCGATCTTGCGGATGTGGATGATGCCGTCGGCGATCTCCGGCACCTCCACCTCGAAGAGGCGGCGCACGAAGTTGGGGTCGCTGCGCGAGACGATGATCTCCGGATCGCGATTGTTCTCCCGCCGCACGTCCTTGATGAGGACGCGCAGGGGCAGGCCGCGGTGGTACTTCTCGGACTTGACCTGCTCGATGGGCGGCATGCGGAACTCGACGCGGTCGATGTTGAGGATGACCCCGCGGTTGCGATCCACCTGGTGCACGTCGGCGTGGATGATCTCCCCCACCCGGTCCTTGTATTCGTCGTAGACGGCGTTCTTCTCGATCTCGCGGATCTTGTGCATCAGCGCCTGCTTGAGGTTCAGGATGGCGCGCCGCCCGAAGGTCCGGTAGTCGATGATCTCGACGAACTCGTCCCCCACCTCGATCTCCGGATCGTGGGTGAGCGCCCGAGTGAGTTCCATCTGCAGGTGCTCATTCTCCACCTCGCCGTCGGCGACCACCTCCCACTCGCGGTAGATCTCGATGTCGCCCTTGTCCATGTTGAAGGTGACGGAGAAGTTCTCCTCCGAGTCGAAGCGCTTCTTCAGCACGGAGATGAAAGCCTCCTGGACCACCTCCTGGAAGTCCTGGCGGTCGATGTTCTTGCTCTCCAGCAGCTGGATCACGGCGTCGACGATGCCGCCGCTATCCGTCTTGCGCACTTCCTTCATCAGAAGGCACTCCTTGCTTACCACTCCAGCGAATGGTGGATGGCCTGGATCCGCTCCCGGCCCACCTTCACGACTTCTCCGTCCACGTCGATCCCAATGCCGTCCCCGTCGCAGGCCAGCAGGCGCCCCACCAGCTCCGGCGGCGACTCCACCTCCCGGGGGATCCGGGCCAATCGCACCCTCACCCGGCGCCCCACCGCCCGGGCCAGCAGGCGGGGATGTTGCAAGGGGCGGTCCAGGCCCGGGGAGCAGCACTCCAGCCGGTAGCGCCCGGCCACGAGATCCTCCTCGTCCAGCACCCGCCCAAGGCTGCGGCTCAGGTCGGACAGCTGCTGCACTGTCACCCCGCTGTCCGTGTCCACCACCACCCGCAACACGCGACCCTTGCTGTCGCCCGTCAACTCCAGCGCGACCAGGAAGAGGGGTTCCTGGACGAGACCCGCCAGGCGACTGTTCAGATCCTGATCTGGCATGCGGTCTCCAAACAAAAAGTGGGCCGAGCCCACTTCCATCTTTTGGACGGAATTCCTGTCCCCCCTCGGCACCCCCAGGGCGGCCGACGGCGTGGGACAGTCCCTCCGCGGGCAAGACCGGCCGCGGGGCCGATCCTTCCGGCATGGCCGGCGGAAGGGAATGGTTCCGGGTCTTGGAACCTGCCAAGCCCATGCCTGGCACGGGGCCGGTCCCTGCGCAGAGGGCCCGGCGACGGATCAGCCGCGGGCCTTCATGCGGGCCTGGACGACCTCGACCCGCGATTTGACGGCGGCCTTGGGATACTTCTCCAGGATGCGGTCCAGCAGGGGCAGGGCTTCCGCCGCCTTGCCCGCCTGCTCCCAGCAAAGGGCCGCGTTGAGCAAGTAGACAGGCGCATTGAAATTGCCCTGTTCATCCATCAGGGCGGCCTTGGTCCAGGCGCGGGCCGCATCCTCCCACTTCCGCTCGCGTTCGTCGCACACGGCCAGTCCCGCCTGGGCGGCGGCCGTCATGAAGTCCTGGCCCTTGGCGGCGGCCAGGAAGGCCGTCAGCTCGCTGCGCGCCTCGCCCAGCTGCTCGGCCTGCAGGGCGTTCATGCCCAGGAAATAGCGGGCTTCCCGGCCGGAGCGCGTGCCGCCGTACTCGTCGCGCATCTTCTCCAGCAGGGGGCGGGCCGCCTCGACCTGCTCGATCTCGATGAAGGCCGTGGCGCGTCCCATCAGGACGGCGGCGCGCTCCTCCTTCAGGCGGCCGGCGTGCAGCACGGCCATCACGATGAGCGCCACCGCGGCCAGGGCGCCGGCGGTGCCGATGTAAGCCCACTTGTGGCGGGTGAGGGCATCCGCCGCCTTGACCACGAAGGTCATGAAGGCGTCGTGTTCGGCCTCGTCGCGCAGATCCGAGCGTTCCAGGTTCATCCATCCTCCCGCTTGCCTGCCGCCCCGCTTCCCCGCAGCCCAGGATCATGCCCCCGAGAGGACTCGAACCTCTGACCTACGGGTTAGGAAACCGCCGCTCTATCCACCTGAGCTACGGAGGCGCAGAAGCCGCACAAGGTAGAGTTCAGGTTGTAGGGAAACAAGATGGCGCAAGGGGGAAAAGCACCAAAGGCCTTCATCGCTATCGCTAACGCTATCGCTATCGGGATCGGGATCGCTAGCGGGATCGGGATCGCTATCGGTATCGGGATCGGTATCGGGATCGCAATTGGGATGGGGATCGCCGATACCCGCCCATCCATGTCGATTCGACTCCCCCTGCTTGGCGGTGGTCCCGGGTCCAGCACTTCGCGACAGCAGCCAGCCAACCCAGATGCCAGCGCCAGAGGCGCAAACCGTGGAACCAGAATTCGTGGAGCAGATCCAGGCAGAGCTTGGCATCGCTCCTTGTCGCTTGATCCTGATCCCGATAGCGATACCGATACCGATACCGATACCGATCACTGGATCTATGCGTTGGGCAGTGTCTACAGCAGGGTGTAGACCACCCCGATGGCCAGGTTCTGCTTCCACTGCCTGACCCGGCTGATGTCGGCGTCGCGCAGGACGCGCACATTGAAGCTCATCTGGATGGACTTGGTCAGTTTGGCCACGAGGCTGGTGTCCCAGTCGCTGTCGATCTCGTCGAAGGCCTTCAGGTTGGAGAAAAGCACGAGGCTGCTTTTCAGCGAGACGTTCTCGTTGAAGGCATGGCTGTAGTCGGCCTTGGCCTCGGCGCCGAACTCGCTGCGCAGGATCTCGACCTCGCCGGTGGTCTCCGGGTCGTCAGCCCAGGGATAGTCCGCGCTGGAGATGGTCTGCTTGGCGGCGGCGCCCAGCTTGAGCTTGAGATTGGCGACGGGTTCGATCCCCACGCCGGCGCTTTCCGTCAGGTAGGCCGGCTCGAAGATGGCCGAGTTCTGCGCCTTGGTGCCTACGGCGTCGTCATAGATGTAGCCGTTGGCCAGCTGGGTCATGAAGCTGCCGGACAGGTAGGGGCGGATGTACAGTTCGCGGTTGAAAGTGTAGGTGGTGCCCAGTTTCAAATCATCGGTGGATTTGCGGAAGTCCCGGTCCCCCAGCTTGGTTTCGCCGTAGGCCAGCTTGCCCGTGAACTCCCAGTCGGCCCGGCCCAGGTGGCGCACGGCTTTCCCGTTCAGCTCGGTCTGCCAGGCCGTGGCATCCTCGCCACCGCCCTGCCAGTTGTCGAAAGTGGCCTGGGTCAGATTCAATCCAGCCGTGGCCGTGCGCTCCCAGGCGGGTGGCGGTGACGAGGCGCCCTGCGCCAGACCGGCGACGGTCAGGAAGAGCAGGGTCGGCAGGGCGGTGCGCAGCGTGCGGCGCATGATCGATCTCCTCGCTTGGTGTGACTGACCAAAAGTGGACTCTTCCCAGGGGGGGTGCAAGTTCCGGTCGGCGCTCCACCCTGGATGACGATCCACCGGGCGGAACAACGGAGGGCGACCGGCCGGAAATTGGAACCGGCCGGCCTTGCGGCCGACCGGTCCCGGTCGGGACAGGGCCATGAACACCCCGCCCCGGACTTCTTGGGGAAATCAATCCATGGTGCGGCGCAGGAAGGCTGGCGTGTTGAGGTCCTCCTGCGGCTGGGCCGGCGCCGGCTCCCGGGAGGCGGGCCGGAAGGGCACGTGGCGGCTTCCTTCGGCGGGCTCGGCCTCCTGGGCCGCCCGCGCCGGGGTCAGATGCTGTACGGACAGGTGCTCGGTCTCGGATGGCTCCCAGCTGATGAGGAGCGGCGCCCCGGGGCGGTTCTCGGCGGCGACGGCCGGACGCGGCGGGCGCACGGTGGAGGCGGCCAGCGGCCGGGCCGGCAGGGCGCGGGCCGGGCTGCTCTCCTCCTCGCGGCGGGCGGCCGGATCCAGCCCGGTGGCGATCACCGTCACGCAGATGCGATCGGCCAGGGCGGGGTCGGTGACGGCGCCCAGGAAGATCTCGGCGTCCTCGCCCACCGCCTCGGCGATGGTCTGCATGGCGTCGTTGACGTCCATGAGCGACATGGTCTCCCCGCCCGTGATGTTGACCAGCAGCCGCTGGGCGCCATGCACGGAGTACTCGTCCAGGAGGGGACTGGAGATGGCCTGCTCGGCGGCCAGATGGGCGCCGTAGGCGCCCGCCCCCAGTTCGGCCATGCCCACGCCCATCAGGGCCTCGCCCGGCACTTTCATCACTTCGCGCACGTCGGCGAAATCCAGGTTCATGAGGCCGGGCACGGTGATGAGATCGCTGATGCCCCGCACCGCGGAGAGGAGCACCTCGTCGGCCACGTTGAAGGCGTCGCGCAGACCCAGGTGCTGATCGACGATGCTCATGAGGCGCTGGTTGGAGACGACGATGAGGGTGTCCGTCTGCTCCCGCATGGCGGCGATCCCCTCCTCGGCGCGGCGCATGCGCGGCCGCATCTCGAAGTGGAAGGGCCTTGTCACCACCCCCACCGTCAGCGCCCCCGCCTCGCGGGCCAGGCGCGCCACCTCGGGGGCGGCGCCCGTCCCCGTGCCGCCGCCCATCCCCGCCGTGACGAAGACGAGACTGGCGCCCGCGAGCAGGGCCCGCAGCTCGTCGGCATCCTCGTGCACGGCGTCGCGGGCCAACTCGGGTCGCGCCCCGGTGCCCAGGCCCCGCGTCAGCGTCTTGCCGATCTGCACCCGGACCGGGGCCGTGTTCTGGCCCAGCGCTTGGGCGTCCGTGTTGACCACGACGAACTCCACGCCCCCCACCTGGGCGCGGATCATGCGGTCCACGGCGTTGCCGCCCGCCCCGCCCACTCCCACCACCACGATGCGGACACGCGGCTCCTGCGGCCGCTCATCCAGTTCGAACAACAATCCTGACATGGCCTTTCTCCCCAAAAAGTCCTGTCCGCCCCGCGCCGTCCCAGCCCTTTCCCCCGGGTTCATGGTCCGGGAGAGGAGCCACCCTACAAGGCCACCTGCCGGCGCAGCCGGTTGACCCAATTCATCAGAGTGATGCGGGAGCGGGCGCCACCGCTCACCGGGGCATGGCGCAGGGCATGCTGCACCAGTCCGATGACGGGCGTCCATTCCAGCACCGCCGGACCCGACTCCAGACCCTGCACACCGCGCGGATAACCCAGCCGCACCGGCAGCGCGTAGCGCTCGCGCACCAGCTCGACCAGGCCCTCCAGGCAGGCGCCGCCGCCGGTCAGGACCACGCCGCCGCCCAGCATCCAACGCAGGTTGGCCAGCTCCAGCTGACGCTCGACCAGTTCGAGGATCTCCTCCATGCGCGGCCGGATCACTTGGCAGAGCTGGCTGCGCGAAGCCCGTTCCGAGGACTCCCCGCCGGCGAACTCGATGGTGAAGCGCTCGTCGCGCTTGATCAGCCGGTCGTCGCAGCTGCCGTAGGTGCGCTTGATGCGCTCCGCCTCGGAGCTGGGCGTGCGGAAGGCGCGCGAGATGTCGCTGGTGATGGCGGCGCCGCCCAGGGGCACGCTGGCGGCATGGCAGACGCGACCCTCGGCGTGGAGGATGAGGTCGGTGCTGGCCGCCCCGATGTCGAGCAGCAGCACCCCCAGCTCCCGCTCGTCCGCGCTAAGCAGGCCGGAGGAGGCCAGGGTGGTCAGGCTGACCGTACCCACCTCGACGCTGGCCTTCTGCACGCAGCGCTTAAGGCTCTCCACCGTGTTGACGGGCACGGAGAGGAAGTGGGTGCGGCACTCCAGGCGCATGCCGTGGAGGCCGAGGGGGTTCTGCACGCCCTCGGCGCCGTCCACCAGGTACTCCTGGGGCAGACGGTGAAGGATCTGGCGGTCGATCTGCACCGTCTGCGCGCTCTCCGCCTGCTCCTGCAGCTGGCGTAGGTGGTTCTCCTGGATGAGGCTGCTGCGCAGGTCCTGGGGATTGCGCGTCACCAGCAGGTGCGCCTCGCGGGCCGAGCAGTCCAGGTCTGCGCCGGAGACGCCCAGATGGATGTCCTCGATCTCGATGCCCGCGGCGGCCTCGGCGGCGGCGATCGCCTCCTCGACGGCCAGGATCATCGGCTTGACGGCGACGGGCATGCCGCAGCTCAAGCCCTTTGACGCGGCGGCCCCCGCCCCCAGCAGGTTGATCCGATCCTGTTCGACCCGCTCCGCGACGATGACACGGATGGTGCCGTGCCCGATGTCCAGGGCGCTCTGCACGGCGCGACCGGTCGTCATGTCGTCCTCCTTCCCTTCAGGATGTTGAAGAATTGCCCCATTCGTCCACTGCGCCGCTCCGCCTCCGGACCATGGACCTGCAGCCTGTCCAGCAGCGGAAAGCCCTCGTGCGAGAACTCGGGCAGCCCGGCCGCCTCGAGGGCCAGCAGGCCCAGACTCGTCAGGTAGCCCGGGTTGTCCAGGATGCCGCGCGGGCCGATGTAGTGCTCGCAGCGACCCCGGCGGGTGCGCAGGCCGGTGACGCTCTCGGCGTACTCGGCCAGGCCGTTCATGGCGGCGCCGCCCCCGGTCAGCACCAGGCCGCCGCCCAGTCCCTCCAACAGGCTGAGGCGGCGCGCCTCCTTCACCACGTGCTGCAGGATCTCCCGCACGCGGGCCTGCATGACACGGCCCAGCATGTCCAGGGAGACGCTCTGCGTGCCCTCGCCGTCCACCAGCGGCACGGTCAGGCGTTGCTCGCTCTCGCGCCGCCCGGGCGAGACCCGGCCGTGGCGGATCTTCAGCTCCTCCGCCTCCAGCAGGGTGGTCTTGAGCACGGCGGCGATGTCCCGCGTCACGCGGTCGCCCGCGTAGCGGAAGACCCAGCTGTGCTGCAGCGCCCCGTCCACGAAGTAGAGGGCGTCGCAGGTGCCGGCCCCGAAGTTGAGCAGCACGACGCCCTGCTCGAGGTCCTCGTCGCCCAGGGCGGCCAGGGCGTCCGCCAACGGACTGAAGACCATGCGGCGCGGCTCGCACTCGGCCAGCTGGAGGCAGCGCTGCAGGTTGCCGCGGTTGGTCACGCCGGCCAGCACGAGGTGAGTGTCGACGCCCAGGCGGCAACCCTCCCGGCCCAATGGGTCGACCAGCGGCTGGCCGTCCAGGTGGAAGCGCTGGGGAATGGCGTGGAGCAGGTTCTTGTCGATGGAGAGCTGGACGGACTGCGAGTTGGCCATCACGCCCTCCACCTCGATCTCGCTCACCACGCGGCCGCGCCCCGGCTGCCCGGCCAGGGCGATGTTGCCCGAGCTGTTCATGCAGCTGATGTGCGCGCCGGAGATGGCCACGGCGGGGGGCGGCATCTTGAGGCGGGCCATGTTCTCGGCGTGCCGCACCACCTGCAGGACCGTGTCCCGCGCCGCGTCCAGGTCGACGATGAGGCCCTGGCGGACGCCGCGGCTGGGGGCGAAGCCGATGCCGGCCACGTTCAGCATGCCGCTCCTGTCCACCTGGGCGATGAGGGCCACGACCTTGGAGGAGCCAAGGTCCAGCGCCGCGACGACGGGCTCAGACATGGCCCTTCCTCCATACCACCTGATTGACGAAGCGCAGATCCAGCTCGCCATCGCGCTGGAGCAGGTCCGGGCGCGTGGCGGCGACGATGCTCAGCAACGAGAGACCGTGCCGCCATTGCCCGGCGTTCAACATGACGCGCGGCGGGGCCTTCTCCAGCCGCAGGACCGGGTGCTGGCCCCACTCCAGGCGGGCAACCTGGGCATAGAGGGCGGGGAAGGCATGCTTCAGCTCCACCAGTCCGGCGGCCGCCGCCAGCCATTCGTCGGCGGGGACGGCCAGCACGGGCAGGTCCAGGGCCACGCCGGAGCGAGGCAGGGGCAGCAGGCGCCCGCCGGTGCTCAGGATCCGCACCCGGCCGTCGCGGATGGCCCAGGCCAGCGCCTCGTCCTCGGACACCTCCACCTCCACGGCGTCCGGCCAGCGCTTGACCACGCGCAGCCCCGTGATCCAGGGGTCCCCCGCCAGCTCCGCCTTGAGCAGATCCAGGTCCAGCTGGACCAGGGGCGTGCCCCGGCGTCCGTCGAGGACCTCCGCCAGGCGCGCGCTGTCCGCCAGGCAGGCGCCACGGATGACGTGGGCGCGCAGCTGGAAGGTCTCGCCCCGGCGCACCCAGAGGATCGATCCCGCCAGCAGTGCCAGCAGCAGCAGCGGCAGCAGCGACAGGACGAGGAGGCGCAGGGCGCGCCGCCATCCCCGGCGGGGACCACGTTCAACGGACATGGCGGAACTCCTCCTCCAGCTCCACGCCGAAGCGCTCCCGCACCGTCCGCTTGACCAGGGCCACCAGCGCCAGCATGTCCCGCGCCGTGGCGCCGCCCTCATTGACGAAGAAATTGGCGTGGATCGTGGAGACGACGGCGCCGCCCACCCGTGCGCCCTTCAAGCCGGCCGCCTCGATCAGCCGGCCCGGGTAATCGCCGGTGGGCCGCTTGAACACGCTGCCGCAGCTGGACTCCCGCAGGGGCTGCGTGTCGCGGCGGGTGTGGGCCATGGTTCCCATCCGCGCGCGGATGGCCTTCGGCTCGTCGGCCTTCAGGCA
>JAUXWS010000088.1 GCA_030685015.1 bacterium | reverse complement strand
TTGTCCCCGTCGTCGAACTTGAGGTAGCGGCCGCTCTCCAGGGTGTGCTGCTCGTGGCGCTGGGTCATGTCGTCGAACCGGCCCATGTGGGACCTCCGATTTGATGGATTACTGCTTCTGCTGGATGATGGACAGGAGATGCACGACGGCCGGGTGCCGCCGCAGGTTGAGGGCCGGCGGGCGGGTGGGCGCGCCTGCCGGATCGCGCAGGGCGTCCAGGCAATCATGGAAGGCGCCATCCACGCAGCGGCACAGCGTGAAGACGGCCTCGTCGGGGATGGGGTGCTCGGCGGCGGCGCCGCCCACTTGCAGCGCCAGGCGCAGGAAGGCCTGGCGCACGCGGTCCTCGGCGGGACTCGCCTTGGGTTCGGTCATGATGCTGTCCTTGATTCCGGCCATGCGGGGGCTCCTCGTCTTTCCCACTAATGGGGCGGCGAGATGGCCGGAATCGGACAGGGTCAGCGAAATCTCCTCGAATTTTCCAGGCGGCGCATCAATCGGTAGAAGCGCTTCTGGACCGTGTTGTAAGCCTCCCCGGCCATGTCGGCCATCTCCCGCAGTGTGTAGCCGTACACGTAGAGACCAGAAAGCAGCGTGCGCTCCGCCTCGGTCACCGGCATGTCCTGGATCAAATCCTCCAGCGCTTGGTAGGCGTCCGTCCGCTCGTCCCGGACCCGGTCCTCCATCAGCGCCTCGTCTGGGCGCTCCGCCCTTCGGGCATCCTGCTGGTAATCGCGCGCACCCACCACCACGCGCAGCCGATCCTTGGTGTCCCGCTCGATCTCCCGGGCCAGCCAGGGGCTGGCCAGCCGCTCCACGCTCATGGCCTGCAGCGTCTCCAGGAAGGCCCAGACCGCGGCGCTGGCGGATTCATCCAGGGTCGCCCCGGGCGTGCGGTAGCGGACGGCCAGGGCCTGCAGGGCGGGCGCGTAGGCGACCAGCAGCCAGAGGCGGATGCTGGGCCCCTCCGGCGGATCCGCCTGCAGATGGCGGATGACCGCGGCCAGCGCCCGGACGGCGGGGACGGGATCGGCCTTGACATTTGCCAGCAAGGCCAGGAAATCGCCCAGGGACGGCGGCAAGACCGGCTCCCGGGCAGCCAGGGTCAGGTAGTCGGAGAGGGAAGAGGGGGTGAGGGCGTCAGTGCGTTTGGTGGGCAGCATGGCCGCTCCGGTACTGGGTCAGCACCGGCGCGAAGCCGCCAGAGAGCATGATCAAGGCCCGGGCGCGTGGTGCGCGCCGGAGCCGACAGGTGATGGATTGGACAGAGTCCGCCTGGGAGACCCACAGGCATGGATCACCCGGCCCGTGCTTTTCACGCGAGTGGCCTGGGCATGGAAGTGCCCCGGGACGGACCTGTCCGCTTGCTACGCCTGGCGATCAACCAGGCGGGGACTGTCGACCCGGGTTATCTGGTGGCGAGCAGAATCGAACGGGAGAGGGTGATATGAGGAACGCGCCGATTGCCAGCACGGGGTTGGAATCTATTCAGGCAAGACATGATGGGCTCCACGAAAGCAGGTCGAGGTGTGACGACGGGAGCCAAGATAAGCGGGTCTGGTACAAGGGTCGGGCGCCCCGTTGCAGGGCTTGGGGATCCGAGGCAGGTCTTCGGCAAACCGCGCTCGGTATGGACTTTGGACCGCTCCAGCAGCGGATGCGCGAATTCCACGACGTCGATTTTCTGTGGGATCAAGCACTTCGCCAGATGCTCAGAATCTGTCCGTCAGCGCTGCCTGAATGGTGTGCGAGGACAAAGGTTCCTTAGCATCAACCACTAGCATATCGCAGCGCTTGCTCGGCTTGCTTGCGGTTGGCGGCCACCACGCAGGCGGGCAAGCCCTGTTTCTCCGCCACGCCGAAGCGCCATTCGCGCAGGCGCTGGTAGGTGGCCGTCTGCTCGGCGTCCAGCCCTTCCGGCAGCGCCTCGCCCTGTACGGCCTCGTCGTACTCCACCCACACCGTCCACCAGGCCTTGCCTTTCCAGGCGAAAAACTCGGCCCGTTTCTGCGTCACGCTGCGCGTGGCGCAGAAACGGTTCAAATCCTCCTCCTGGAACAACTCGCGTTCTGCATCAAACGAAAGGGTGAAAATCCTCACCGGCATCAGGCTATGCCACCGGCATGTTTCCATCCCACCTCGCCCCCGCTTCGCTCGGGGCGGGCGGGACGGAAACATGCTCTCCAAAGGGTAAAAGGGTAAAAGTTCATAGGGTTAAGGGAGGGTCCTGCAGAGACGGAAGCCGTGGAGGTAGCGCGTGCCGGGGCGTTGAAGAGGCGAAGGGCGCATGGCAGGCCGGCCGCGCCGTGGACCCAACTGCCGCCCCGCACGACACGGCTGGAGCCGCTGGCTGGACCCGGCGGATCCGACACCGCCCCCGCGCTGTAGCTCGTGTACCAGTCGTTGCACCACTCCCACACATTCCCCGCCATGTCCTGCAAGCCCAAGCTGGACGCACCCGCCGGATGCGCCCCCACCGGGCTGGTCCAACCCACGCAGTAGTAACTGCTGTTGTAGAAGTTGGCCAGCGTGCAGGTGGGCGATGTGGGTCCCCAGGGATAGGTGCGTTCGTCGTCGTGTTGGGCGGCGAATTCCCATTCCGCCTCGGTGGGCAGGCGGTAGCCCGTGGCAGTGTAGGGATTGCGGGGGTTGGGAATTTGGCCCCATTGGCCTTCGTAATAGCGGGGCAGGTTCTCCATCTGGCTGCGCCAGTCGCAGTAGCAGGCCGCGCCGTACCAGGACACGGACTTCACGGGGTGGTTCGCTGGGTCGTAATTGCCGCCGGGGTAGGCCTCACCCGGACCCCAGCTTCCAGCATCATAGGTTCCGGCATGCAGATAGAACTGCTGCGTGCCAGCGTTGTAGCGGATCTCATAGCGATCAAAGCCGCTCTGATTGATGCGCAGCAGGTTCACATTGTACTGCTGCACATAATCCCCCCCCACGGAGACCAGACCCTGCGCTTTGGCCCAGTTCAAGGCCTCCAGGTACTGGGCATTGGTCACTTCTGTGCGGCCCAGCAGGAAGTCGTTGGTCAAGGTGACCTCGTGCTCGGGCGTGGCCACGCCCGCCTGGCCCATCATGAACTGGCCGGCGGGGATGCGCACAATGTCGTGGGGAAAGGATTCCACACAGGACTGGACCTGGACCCTGTAGAAGCCCAGCTCGCCAGCCAATGAATCGGTCAGTGTGGTGGTGGAGGTGCTGTCGATCCAGGTGGCTTCCGAGGGGAGGAAGTTCGGCGTCTGGCTCTGGTGTACATCGTAGTAGACGCAGTCGAGGGGATTGCCCAGGGTGTCCTGGCTCACCGGCGACCAGTTCAACTGGATGTGGACCGAGTCCACCAACTGGATCTGTAGATCGGTGACCGGCAGCGGTGGCGCGGCCAGGGTCGGCTGACTGGCGATCGCGCTCAGGGCAAGAAGGTAAAGTGCGTGCTTCATGCTGTCCCCCGGGCTGTGGCAAGGTGGGCTGTGCCTCTGTGATGAGGCAATGTCTGCGTTCCCTCAGATCGGCACGCTGCTCGCGGTATGCCACGGTGGTGATCGGCGTGTTCACCATTACGGCCTGCCGAAAATCAACGTTGTTAACTGTACCAAGCTGTGAAGGGCGAACAGCGATTGTTAGTAATCCGACAGCTAATCTCAAAGCAGAGATCGGATCATGACAAGAATCTTGGATTATTAAACGCGTGTAGACTAACCCCTCGCCCGCCGCAGCATCTCCTCCGTCGCCCGCTCCACGCTGGCCCGCACCGGCTCCAGAGCCAGGCGCGCGTAGATCTCCGTCGTCACCTTGGACTCATGCCCCAGCGTCTTTTGGATCACCTCCAGTGGGGTACCTGTATCGATCTGGAAGGAGGCCAGGCTGCGGCGCAAATCGTGCAGATGCAGATCTTTCAATCCAGCGCGTTTGCAGATCCGCAGCCACCCAAACTTAGGCTCTCGCATGTGCTCGTTGCTGCGCCCGTTGCGTCCGGGAAAGACAAACTCGCCTGTGGCTAACTCCATCCGTTCGCGCAGGATCTTCATCGCCACAGATGAGAGGATGACATCCAGCTCCTTGCTGTTCTTGGATTCGCTGGAAGGAATCTGCCACAGCCCAAGATCCATTGAAATGTCCTTCCACCGCATGCCCAGCATGTTGGACTTCCTGGCACCCGTGAACAGGGACAGCAGGACGAAGTCACGGACGTCCCGGTTGGGCTCCTCATCCACTGACTTGAAGAAGGCAGGAAGCTCCTCGGGTGTGAGTCGGCGGGACCGCTTGTTCTCACGGTAGAAGGTGATCGCCATGGCAGGGTTGGCAATGTCCATCTCGTGCTCGCGAATGGCACGGTTGAAGACGGCGCGCAGCAGGGCAATCACTCGGTTGGCCTGATGGTGGCCATGGTAGTCACCAATCTGTTGGTGGAGGTCGACGACTTCTCGCCGTCGAATGGAGCGAAGTGCTCGATGTCCAGACCAGTCCTTCAAGAAGCGCTCCCACTGCATCCGGTACTGGTAGATGGTGCCGGGCTTGCGGTGTCGTTGCAGATAGGCACAGTACTCGTTGTAGGCGTCCTCTAACGAGAATGCTGCCGCCCGCTCACGCTGCTTCAATTCCTCTCCAACTGGCTCGCCAGTGATCATCTTGAGGATGAGATCAGAGGCCATTCTTCTGGCCATTGGAATCGGAACCTCAGGGTATGGGCCGATGCGCACATGCCGCTTCACCCCATCCTTGGTCTTGATAGCATAGAAGGATTTGGCCCCTTTGGCCGTCACCATCAGGGCCAGGAGAGGGACCTGCTCATCGTAGAACCAGTCCCTGGATTTGGTGGTCGTCAGCTCGTCCAGCAGCTTCTGCGTGAATCGAATCCTAGCCATTTAACGCCTCATCAGAAGGTTAGGGGGGCCATTTCGGTCGCCGTCCGGTCGCCGTGAACCCCCGCCAAATGTTGCCAACGCGAGGCGATATGTAAAGTGGCTCGGGACTCAATCCGTATCGTATCTCTTTGATATTCATGCTTTTCTGCCACGCCATGCCATTCCATGCCGTGCTATGAAAACAGCCGGTTTTCGGGTAACATAAACTACGGATCAGAAGGTTGGGGGTTCGACTCCTCCTGGGTGCACTTGAGGATCATGGGGTTCCGGGAGACCGGAACCCCTTCTCCATTGTCGGCGCTCCTTCTGTTCTGTCACTTCCGCTCTGTCCCTTTCCACCAATCGGAATCGCCAGCCATGGTCTGGCGGCAAACACGTGGCCAGGGCGACGGCCCGTGGTTTGAGCAGGATGATCACTTGCTACAACGGGTCTCCTGCTGTGCCGCCATGGGCAAAGTGGCTCCGATGCGGGCAGTGGGATCCTTGACCGGACATCGGGCCTCACTCACAGGGCGTCCGACACCGTTGGGCACCGGCGGCCATGCGGTCCAGAGCGTGGACTCAGGCGGCACATCCACCTGGAATGGGGCCAAGCGCCGATGGACCGTGTGCTCCGCGCCATCGCGATGCGAAGTCCAGCCATGCCCCCAGTCGTTGTCCATGCCCATGTGACCTGACCCAGAGCCTTCCTCCAGTTATTGCGTGGATGTCAGGGTGGGCGGGGCCGGTCGGCCCCCATCCCGCGCGCCGGGTCCATCCCTTCGCCCTGCACCTGTCGGTCGATGGACCTGCCCCGGTCGGCACCGACAGATTCCGTTCGCTACTATGGGTCCGTCACTGGCAGTCCTTCCAACAGCAGACGTCTTCGCATCGGTACTGGAACTGAACCCAGCCCAGCCGCCGGGAGCATGTCCATCCCGGCAGGGGTCAATCTGGAGGAGGGCGGATGATGGGAGTGCGGCCACGGAGTCACCCATGCGCCCGTCGCCTGAGCGCCGGCGGCCTGCTCCTCCTCTGCCTGGCGCTGACCTGCCTGGCGCCGAGGCCTGGTGGGGCCCAGCCCACCTACCGCGTCCTCCTGGTCAATTCCTACCACCCGGGCTACGGCTGGTCCGATGAGATCCAGACCGGTCTGCGCGAGGCCCTGTTCGAATCCTTCGGCGCCGGCCTGGAACTGCAAGTGGAATACCTGGACGGCAAGCGCCATTCCGCCGCCCTGGCGGGAGAGCTGGGCGAGCGCATCCTGGCGGTGTGGGCGGCCAAGTTCGCGGGCACCCGCTTCGACCTGCTGCTCGCCTCCGACCAGGACGCCCACGACCTGCTGTGGCGGGCCCGGCCGCGTCTCTTTCCCGGCATCCCTCTCCTCCACTCCAGCGTGGAAAGGCCGGCCCCCTCCGACTCGATCACGACCGGCATCCGGATCAGCGAGGATCTGGGCGCCACTGTGGAATTGATCGCCCGGCTGCGGCCGGGCTGCCGCATCTGGGTGGTGACGGACGCCACCACCACCGGCCGGATCAACCAGGCCCGCCTCCAGACCTTGGCCCCTGGCCTGAGCGGCGCCAGCCTCCACTTCTTCGATGAGGCGGGCGCGCTGGAGGTCCGCGACCTGCTGGATCGCGTGGCGGTCCTGCCGGCCGAAGATGCCGTTTTCTTCCTGGATTACGCGGCCGCGCCCTCGGGGGCCGTGGATCTGCCGGAAGTGCTGCGGGAACTGGCGGCCATCGCGCCCGTGCCCATTTTCAGCCATCGCGAACAGCATCTGGCCTGGGGCGCCACCGGCGGGATGATGAGCAGAGGCCACGCCCTGGGTCGCCAGCTGGCTGGTCTGGCCACGCGTGTGCTCAAGGGCGAGTCCCCCGCCCGTCTCGGGGAGGTGGTTGAATCCTCCGAAGCGGTCTTCGACTGGCGCCGCCTGATCCAGCACGGCATCGCCCCGGACCGCCTGCCGGCGGGCAGCCGCCTGCTCCACCGGCCCGTCGGCACTTGGCGCGCCAACCGGCACATCATCCTGCCGGCCCTCGCCTTCATCCTGGTGGAAGGCCTGCTCATCGTCTGGCTGATCCTCCTCCTGCGCCGGCAGCGCTCCCTGCGCCGGCTGGCCGCCCAGGCATCGGAGCGCTTCCGACGCCTCTTCGATCTGGCGCCCATCCCCATGTCGCATTCGGCGGGATCCGGCCGCATCCTGGGCCTCAACCGCCGCTTCACCAACGTGACCGGTTATTCCCTGGAGGACCTGCCCACAGTGGAGGAATGGTTCCGCCGCGCCTATCCCGACCCGGATTACCGCCGGGAGGTGATGCGGTCCTGGACCGCGTCCCTGCAGGATGGTTCGGCCCTGCACCCCCAGCTCTACCAGGTTGCCTGCAAGGATGGACAGACGCGCCCCATGGAAGTGGCGGCCACCCAGGACGGCGACGGTCTGCTCGTCTGCCTGATCGATGTGAGCGAGCGGGCGCGGGCCGAGGTGGAGCGGGAGCGGCTGCGCCGCCAGCTGGTTCAATCCCAGCGGCTGGAATCGGTTGGCCGCCTGGCGGGTGGGGTGGCCCACGATTTCAACAACATGCTCTGTGTCATCCTGGGCCACTGCGAGCTGGCCCTGGCCGGCCTGGAAGCCGGCCAGCCACTCCACGGCGATCTGCTGGAGATCCAGAAGGCCGCCACGCGCTCGACCAATTTGACGCGCCAGCTCCTGGCCTTCGCCCGCCGGCAGACGGTCATGCCCCAGGTGCTGGACCTGAACGAGGTGGTGGCCGGCATGCTGGACATGCTGCGGCGCCTCCTGGGCGAGCACCTCACGCTGGACTGGCGGCCGGGTCCAGCCTTGTGGCCCGTGCGGATGGATCCTTCCCAGGTGGACCAGATCCTGGTCAACCTCTGCGTCAACGCCCGGGACGCCATCCAGGGAACCGGCCAGGTGACGGTGGCGACGGACAACGCCACCCTGGAGGCGGAAGCCTGCGCCAGCATGGCCGACAGCCTGCCCGGCAACTATGTGCGGCTGGTGGTGAAGGACACCGGGTGCGGCATGGACCGGGAGACCCTGTCCCACATCTTCGAGCCCTTCTTCACCACCCGGGAGCTGGGCAAGGGCACGGGCCTGGGTCTTGCCACCGTCTATGGCGCCGTCCGCCAGAACCACGGCTTCATCGACGTGGCAAGCTCGCTGGGACAAGGCACGCGCTTCACCATCCACCTGCCCCGCCATGCAGGGTCGGAGCTGACCGGCGAGCAGGACGCCGCCGCCCCTGCCCCCGCCCGGGGCCGCGAGAGCATCCTGCTGGTGGAGGACGAGGCCGCCATCCTGGACATGGTGGCCCTCATGCTGGAGCACCTGGGCTACACCGTGCTGGCTGCCAGCTCCCCCCTGGAGGCCATTGAGGTGGCCAGGCAGCGCGAGGACGGCATCGACTTGCTCCTCACCGATGTGATCATGCCCGAGATGAATGGCCGCGACCTGGCCCGGCGCCTGCAGGAGGGACGCCCGGGGCTCCAGTGCCTCTTCATGTCGGGCTACACGGCCGACGTCATCGCCCACCATGGCGTGCTGGACCCGGACCTGCACTTCATCCAGAAGCCCTTCTCCCTGGCCGATCTGTCGACCGGAGTGCGCGTGGCCCTGGGCGCCCAGCAATGAACCCGAAACGCCGGACCTCCTAGTTCAAGTCCGCCAGCGCGAACTCACACGTCGCGTCCATGTCCAGATCCTTCAGGCGGATCCGGGCGAAGTCCGAGACGTGACCTGACCCCCCAGAATTGATCCAGGCCGATTGTTTGGAGTGGGCCAGGATCCAGCTTGGCGTGCAGGTCAAGCCGGAACAGGTTGTGCACATCTGAAAAGGTGGACTCTGCCGAATGCGGGTTCGCGCCGCGGTCGGACGGCCTCAGCGGACCCGCGTGACGCGGAAGAGCGCGCCGCCGTCGGCCGGCAGCGCCTCGTCCCAATGGCTGCCTGCCGTCTCGCCCAGCAGGATCCACTCCCCGCCCGGCAGCTCCTTCCGTTGGACGCGGACCACGTCCCCGGGCAGGCCCGCGGGCCATGTGAGGCGCAGGACGCCGGACACAACAGTGGCAAGCAGGGGCTCGGGTGGAGCGGGCGGCGCCAGGCAGAGACGGACCAGTCCGTCGCCGTAGCCCACAAGCAGGTCGGGGACGCCGTCGCCGTTCCAGTCCCTGAAGACGGGACGGCTGCGCTGGGTGCCGGGCAGGTCGAAGGCCGCGCCGCCGCAGACAACCGGCTCCCAGGGGCCGTAGGCCTCGTCCGCCATGGTGCCGTTGTTGCGCGAGTAGAGCAGTTCGCCGTTCGTGTTGCCGCTGACCAAGTCGGGCAGTCCGTCGCCGTTGTCGTCCAGCACCACGAAACAGGAGCGGCCGCTGGTCACGGCCAGGTCGGCCCCCGAGGCAGCGCTCAGCAGCAGGGGCGCGGCCAGCAGGGGCGCGCCCGGGCCGCCCTGGTTGAGCGCCACCCGCGCCTTGCCGTCGAGGGCTCCACAGAGCAGATCGGGGCGGCCGTCGCCGTCCCAGTCCAGCCACTCCGGCGTGGCGCGGCTGCCCACGTTGAGCGGCACCTGTCCGCCCTGCGGCCCCACCGTGACCGCCACGCCGGCCGCCAGCAGCGGTGCGCCGGGCTGCCCCTGGTTCAGGAACAGCAGGACCGTGCCGTCCGAGCGGCCCACGAGCAGATCCGGCAGCGAGTCGCCGTTCCAGTCCGCGACGCGAGGACAACAGCCCATGCAGCCCGAGCTGGGCTGGACAATGTCCGCCCCTGCCGCCTGGAGGTAGGTCCAATTCGAGAAAAGGGGCGCGCCGGGTCCTCCCTGGTTCAGGTAGAGGCGGATCTTGGACTGGGGGGCGGCGCCGCCGCCCTCGCCCACAAGGAGGTCGGGCCGTCCGTCGCCGTTCCAGTCGGCCAGGTCGGGAATGGCATAGCCGTTGACGGCCAGGGGAACGCCGTCCGCCAGGACGGTCTCGACCGGCCCGAACCGCGCCGCGGCCAGCGCCGGGGTGCAGAGAACGAGCAGGGAAAGCAGTCGTGCAGCTTGCATGGATCTCTCCTTTGCCGGTGGCGGCGGAAGGCTAGGATAACGTCGGCGTTGGGGCAAGGGAAGAATGGAGGGTGGCGCAAGGTTCCGCTCTGGACTGGGTCGGCGAAAGCCGCCCGGAGGCGGCCTGGGCAGGGAAGCGAGCGACGAGGCTCGAACTCGCGACAACCAGCTTGGGAAGCTGGCACTCTACCAACTGAGTTACGCTCGCAGGTGGGCCAAAGATAAGGTCGCGACTCTCTCCAGACAAGCCGGCGGACCGGCAGCAAGACGCCGGCCACGCCCTCCCGGCGCGGATCCGGGACGGACTGGCTTCCTTTGCCGTCCCTCCTTCCCGGCGGTCTGTGGCAGGCCCCGCCCTCAGCCGCCCTTTCTCACCAGCAGGGCAAGGAAGACCGGCCCCCCCAGGCAGGCCGTGATGACTCCCACCGGCAGCTCGGCCGGCGCGATGAGCAGGCGGGCCAAGGTGTCGGCCAGGACGAGAAAGCCGCTGCCCGTCAGAAGGGCGGCGGGAACCAGCCGGCGGTGCCCCGGCCCCACCAACAGGCGGGCGGCGTGGGGAGCCATCATCCCCACGAAGCCGATGGGACCGGTGACGGCGACGAGGGCGGCCACCAGCAGGGAGCTGAGCCAGAAGACGGCGCCGGTGAGCCGGGTCAGGTCGAGGCCGCGGCCGTGGGCCGTCTCCTCCCCCAGGCTGAGCAGGTCGAGGTCCCGCGCCGCGCCCCAGGCAAGCAGCGCGGAGAGGGCGAGCAGCGCGGCCGGCAGGGGCAACAGGGACCAGGAGGCCGCCTCGAGGCCGCCCATCAACCAGCGCAGGATGCGCAGACTCTGGCCAGGATCGGTCATCACCTGGATGAGCAGGAGCAGGCTGGCAAAGGTGAAATTGAGGGCGACCCCCGCCAGCAGCAGGCCGCCGGCGCCGTGGCGGTCCGCCCGCCGTCCCAGCACCCAGCAGAGCCAGCCGGCAAGCAGAGCGCCGGCCAGGGCGCCACCCTGCGCCCCCGCCAGCCGCAGGCCCCCGGCCAGGGGAGCGCTGAAAGCCAGTCCGCCGCCGGTCAGGACGAGGGCGGATCCCAGCGCGGCGCCGCTGGAGATGCCCAGGGTGTAGGGGCTGGCCAGGGGATTGCGGAAGAGGGCCTGCAGCAGGAGTCCGGCCAGGGCGAGGACCGCCCCCGCCACCCAGCCCAGCAGAACGCGGGGCAGGCGGATCTGGAAGAGGACGAGGGCGTCGGGGCTGGCGCCGTCGGCCAGGGCCCGCCCCAGGTCAAGGGGCATGGCGCCGGCCAGGAGGCCCGCCGGCAGGCTGGCCAAGCTGAACAAGGCCAGCAGGATGAGCACCCCGCCCGGGGGCGGCCGCTTCATGGCTGGGGCGCCTCCTGGTCACCCTCCTCCTCCAGCAGCCAGGTGCGCCCACTGCCCGGCCGCCGGGCGGCGGCCAGGGGCAAACCGAAGAGACGGCCCAGCCAATCGCCCTCGGCCAGGTGCGCGGCCGGCCCTTGGCGCAGGGGTCGCCCCTGCTCCAGGGCGAGGAAGCGGTCGGCCCGCCAGAGGGCCTCGTTCAGATCATGGCTGACGTAGATGAGGGAGATGCCGTCCTCCGCCAGCGCGGCATCCAGCCGGGCCCACAGGCGCCGCCGCTGGCCGGGGTCGAGGAAAGTGCCGGGCTCGTCCAGCAGCAGGATGCGCGCTTCCTGGGCCAGTGCCGCCGCCAAGCGCACCAGTTGCCGCTCGCCGCCGCTCAGGGAGTCCAGGCGGCGCGTGCGCCAGGGCAGGCAGCCCATCCGTTCCATCGCCTCGCCGGCGCGCCGGCGGTCGCGGGCGCCGAGCAGCCCCAACCAGCCCAGGTGGGGATAGCGCCCCAGCAGCACGTAGTCCTCCACGGTGAAGGCGCCGCCCCCACCCTCCGTCTGGGGCAACAGGCAGATGGCCCGCGCCCGCTGGCGGGGCGCCATGGCGGCCAGGGGCATTCCGTCGACGAGGACGCGGCCCCGGGCGGGCAGGCGGCCGCTGATGGCGCGCAGCAGGGTGGACTTGCCCGAACCGTTGGGCCCCACCAGGGCGAGGCGCCCGCCGGGCGGCAGCTCCAGCGAGACACCCTCCAGCTGGAAGCCGCCCACGCGGCAGCCCAGATCCTCCACGGTCAATCGCATGACAGGGCTTCTTCCATCAAGGCTTCCCGGCGCCCGGCAAGGGGGCGTCCGGCCCGCCCGCCAGCAGCGAGGCCAGCATCCGGGCCGCCTCCAGCAGCCGCGGTCCGGGCAGGATGAGACAGTCCTCCCCCAGGGCCCGCACCTGCCCCGCGCGCACCGCCCGCAGCTCCGGCCAGGCCCTCCAGTCCGCCGCCAGCGCGGACAGGCAGCGGCCGGGGGGCGGCGCGGGCCACAATTCCAGGATCCAGTCCGGATCGAGCCGGGCCACGCCCTCGCGGGACAGCAGGGGCTGGGCCGGGCTCAGCCCCTCGGCCGCGTTCCTCGCCCCCAACTGCTCCAGGAGATCGGCCAGCCAGCTGCCGCGGCCGATCACCCACAAATCGCGGGGTGGCCCCGGTTCCGGCGCGCGGTCCGCCACCAGCAACACGCGGGCGGGCGGCCCCTGGTCCGCCCGGCCCCGGGCCAGGTCATCCAGCCCCCGGCGCAGGGAGTCGGCCAGCTGCCGGCCCCGCTCCGCCAGGCCCAGCAGGCGGCCCAGCTCCTCCATCCCGGCCAGGACCTCCGCCAGGCGGTCCTGGGCGATGACCGCCACCGGGATGCCCAAGGCCTCCGCCCGCTGGCGGGCTTCCCGGCTCTCGGGGGTGAGCAGAAGCAGGTCGGGCCTGAGGGCGACCACCGCCTCCCAGGAGGGATCCAGGTAGCCGCCCACCGCCGGCAGGCGCTCCACCGCGGCCGGATGAGAGCAGTAGCGGCTGCGTCCCACCAGCCGGTCGGCCGCCCCCAGCGCCGCCACCGTCTCGGTCAGGCTGGGGACCAGGCTCACCACCCGGCGCGGCGCGGCCTTGGCCCCGCCCGCCAGCAGCAAGGCGAGCAGCAGGACGACCGCGACGCGGGCGGAATGGGACGACGGAGTGCGCGAAGCGGCCACGTGGGCAGGCCTCCTAGAGATTCCAGTCCAGGCCCAGGCGCCAAGCCCGCTGCTCTCCCTGGTAGCCCAGGATCTCCTCCACGCGGGCGTCCAGCAGGTTCCGCACCGTGAACCAGGTGGACAACTGCCGCGACCAGCGCCAGCTGCCGCGCAGGTCCAGGCAGGCGAAGGCGGGCAACTCCGTCTGCCGCGCCGGCCAGGCGGCGAAGTCCAGATCCAGGCGCCGGCCCTCGCGCCGCCAGGAGGCGGCCAGCCGGCCCGGCCCGCGCCCGGCCTCCAGCCCCAGGCGCAGCACGCTGCCCGGGCGGCGCGGCAGCTCCTGGCCGCTCAGATCGTCCCGTACCTGCTGCCGCAGCAGGCGGGCGCTCCAATCCAGACCAGGGAGCAGGGGGCCGCCCGCCTCCGCCTCCAGACCGCGGCTGTGGGTGCGTCCCAGATTGGTATAGAGCCAGGTGGCGCCGTCGAACTCGATCTGCTCGCGCACCTGGATGCGGAAGGCGCTAAGCGAGGCATGCCAGGAGCCGTGCCGCAAGTCCAGCCCCAGATCGGCGCCGCGCGAGCGCTCGGCCCGCAGCTCCCGGTTGCCGTAGGCGCTGTGCAACTGGTAGAGGCTGGGCGCCTTGAAGCCGGTGCCGGCGCTGCCCCGCAGCAGCAGGCCCGGCGCGGGGGACCAGCCCGCTGCCAGGCGTCCGGTGCTCTCCCCGCCCTGGCGCGAGTGCTGGTCGCGGCGGAGGGAGGCGGTCAGGGTCCAGGGGCCGCGCCGCCAATTGTCCTGCAGGACCAGGCCCAGGGCGTGGCTCTGGCGCCGGGGGAAGAGTTCGGCGTAGTCCCCGAATTCACTGCTGGACAGCGAGGAGGAATGTGCCCGCTCCCGTTCCCAATCCATCGCCAGGAGGAGATTGTGATCGCGTCCCAGGGGACGGGCGTGCTGCAGGCCAAGGTGCGAGACCGATCCGCGATAGGCCGCGCTCAGGCTCTCGCCGGGATGGAGCGCATCCACCGGGTTGTCGTAATCGCGCGCCGTGCGTTGCTCCCAGAGGCTGGCCTCGCTCCGGGCCGCCCCCTGCCCCCAGGCGGCGTGCAGGCGGACGCCCTGCCGGCGGGTCCGCGCCACGTGGTTGGGATCCTCGCCGCCGGCCCCACCCATGTTGTCCAAATCGGCGCGGGAGTGCTCGCGGCTCAGCGCGAGATCGAGATCAACCGTGGGCCGCGGCCGCCAATCCACCCGCAGGCGGCCGTGGCTGGAGCGCAGGCCGTCGGCCTCTCCCCCGCCGCTGGCGGGACGCGCGGCGGACCAGCCCCCCAGCTCGTCGTGGCCCAGGTCCAGGCCCAGCCCCAGCGCTCCGCGCCGCCCCGCCGCACCGGCCCGCAGGCCGGCTTGACCCAGATTGCCGCCCTGCACCCCCAGGCGCAGGCCCGGTTCCAGCGGCCGCGTGAAGACCTGCACCACACCCCCCATGGCGTCGGCCCCGTAGAGGGCGCTCTGGGGGCCGGCCACGATCTCAACCCGCTCCACCGCTTCCAACGGGATGGTGGACAGGTCGACGGCGCGGCCCGGGCTGGCCGGGTCGTTCAGCTCCATGCCGTCCACCAGGAAGAGGGTGTGGGCATCGCCCAGGCCCCGCAGGCGCAGCGTGGCCGTGCCGCCTGGACCGCCGGCACGGCTGATGTCCAGGTTGGCCGCCTGCTCGAGCAGGCCGGCCAGGTCGCGGGCGCCGCTCTGCTCGATCTCGCGGCGGCCGATCACGGTCACGGCGCTGGCCACCTGGTCCGGCCGCAGGGGCGTGCGGGTGGCGCTGACCACCACCTCCTCCAGCTCCACCACGCCGCCGACGGGCGGGAGCGCCTCGGTCGCCGGGAGGGGGCCTGCCGACAACAAGGCCACCAATGCCGCCCCCAGCCACTGGACAAACCGACTCATGATGCCTCCCTGGCCCGCGCCGGGGCCGGTTGCGAGGCTTCCACCGTGTGACGGGACAGGCGCCATCCATGCAAGAAGCCCGGACCTCCGCGCGGGAAGTCCGGGCTCCGTTTTTGCCTGGACGAGACCCGTCCCTGTCCGCGGGGACGGCCTCCTGAATGGCGGCCCGGTTCAGAACCGGTCCGGTGGGCAGGTCTCCTGGCTTCCGGGTCTTCCTCGGCCGCGCCTTCCCGCCCTTTGGGGGCAGTGGCTCTCTGCGGTTTCGTCGCCGGTTACAGTGGCGGGCCCGCGACGGACTTGCACCGTCTTCCCTCTTCGTTCCGCCTCCGCGGAGGTCGTGCCGCCCGGCGGAACACCCACGGGCCAAGGGTAGCAATCGCCGGGCTGGGTGGAAAGGAAGGACCCGCTCAGGGCGCGGCGAGACGGGCCAGCACACCGGCCAGCGCCCCCACCTCCTGGCGGAACAGGACGAGGACGGAGGGCAGGGTGATGCCCAGGAGGGCGAAGCCCAGGCCGATCTTGAGGGGGAAGCCGACGATGAAGATGTTCATCTGCGGCACCGTGCGGGCGATGAGGCCCAGCCCCACCTCGCTCAGCAGCAGGGCGGCCATGGCCGGCGCCCCCAGGCGCAGGCCCAGCTCGAAGAGGTGGCCCACCAGGCGGAGACCCTCGCCCAGGAGGTCGGGCGAGAGGCTGAGGGCCCCCGGCGGCAGTGTCCGCAGGCTGTCGGCCATCGCCGTCAGCACCACGTGGTGTCCGTTGAAGACGAGGAAGAGAAGCAGGGCGACATTGCGCAGCATGCCGGCCATGATGTTCTCCTGGCCGCCGGACTCGGGATCGATCACCGACGCGATGCCGAAGCCCATCTGCAGGCCCAGCAGCTCGCCCGCCATCTGCATGGCCAGGATGGGCACCTGGGCGGCGAAGCCGAGCAGGACGCCCAGCAGGACCTCGTGGGCGGCCAGGCCCAGCCAGCTCCAAAGGCCGCGCCCCCCCAGCGGCCAGTCCGCCACCGGCAGCGCGGGCAGCAGGAGGAGCGTGATGAGCAGGGCGAGCAGGAGCTTGGCCCGCGCCGGCATGCCGCGGCCGCCCAGGACGGGCATGAGGGCGATCACCCCCGCCACGCGGAAGACGACCAGCAGGAAGAGTTCGACCCAGGCGATGGGCCAGCTGAAGAACATGGCGCCCCCCGCCTCCCGGCGCTAGAGCTTGGTGCTCAGATCGAAGACCTCCCGCGTGAAGCTGAGCAGCTCCTGCATCATCCAGGGGAGGGCCACGACCAGGACCAGGGCCACGGCCAGGATCTTGGGAATGAAGGTGAGGGTCATCTCGTGGATCTGGGTCACGCTCTGCAGGATGCCCACCGCCAGGCCGACGAGCAGGCCGGTGACGAGGATGGGCAGCGAGAGCTGGAGGGTCATCCACAGCGTCTGCTGGATGAGATGTAGGACCTGTTGCTCACTCATGATCGATCCTCCAACAGGAGTTGGTCACCCTCGACATCGGGATCGCTATCGGGATCGGGATCGGGATCGATTCCCCTTTGCCCGTCGGCGTCTGGAATGGATTCACCCTCTTGCTCGAGTGGCTGAGAAAGGATGACGGCTTCGATCCCGATACCGATAGCGATAGCGATAGCGATAGCGATAGCGATACCGATACCGATAGCGATACCGATGTCGATGGTGAGGCCTCGCGTTGCTCCCTCACCGGAAGCCCTCCACCAGCGAGCGCACCAGCAGATTCAAGCCGTCCACCAGCACGAAGAGCAGGATCTTGAAGGGCAGGCTGATCATGATGGGGGGCAGCATGAGCATGCCCATGCTCATGAGCACGCTGGCCACCACCAGATCGATGACGAGAAAGGGCAGATAGATGAGGAAGCCGATCTGGAATCCCATGCGCAGCTCGCTGATGAGGAAGCCCGGCATCACCACCGTGATGGGCAGGTCCTCCGCCTTGCCGGGGCGCTCCAGCTTGGCCAGGCGCACGAAGAGGGCCAGGTCCTCGGTGCGGGCCTGCCGCAGCATGAAGGCCTTGAAGGGGACCTGGGCCTTGGCGATGGCTTCCTGCTGCGTGATCTGCTGGCTCAGGTAGGGCTGGAGGGCCTCGCGGTTCATCTGGTCGAAGGCCGGACGCATGATGAAGAAGGTGAGGAAGAGCGTGAGGCCGATCAGCACCTGGTTGGGCGGCAGTTGCTGGGTGCCCAGGGCCTGCCGGACGAAGTGCAGCACGACCAGGATGCGCGTGAAGGAGGTGGCCAGGATGAGGAGGGCCGGCGCCAGGGCCAGCAGGGTCATGAGGAAGAGGATTTCGATGGCCACCACGAAATCGGGCCGGGCGGGGAGGGCGCCCCCCATCGTCAGGGTGAAGGCAGGGGCTGTCTGTCCAGGTGCCGGGGCGGGCGTCTGGGCCAGGACGGGCAGGGCCAGCAGCAGACAGGCGAACAGCGGCAGGAGGCGGAGCGGCCAGGGGCCGGTCCACCGGCGCCGCACGCACCGCTCAGCGTCCATCCAGCCCTCCCTCTCCGGGTCCGGGTGGGTTGGCGCCCGCCGCCCGCTGCCTGGCCTCGAAGAAGCGTAGCTGGAAGGGATGGGGACCGCGGCCGGCCCGGGCGATCAGGTCCTGCGCCTCGGAGCCGCTGAAGCGGCCCAGGGTGCGCACCCCGCCCTCCCCCAGCCCCAGCAGCCAGACATGGCCCGAGACGCGCAGGAGGACGGCTTGGCGGCGCGTGCCCAGGCTGATGGCGGAGAGGATCTCGAGGGGGCGGTCGTCCGCCGGCGAGCCCGGCCGTCGGCGCAGGCGGCGCAGCAGCCAGAGGCCCCCGCCCAGCAGCGCCAGAGTCAAGAGCAGGCGCAGGAGCAGGGAGGCCAGGGAGGGCGCCTGCGCGCCGAAGTGGGCCAGGCTGTCGGCCGGCATCATGCCTCTCCGGCCTGCTGCAGGCGCTGATCCAGGAGCACCAGATCCGTGATGCGCACGCCGAAGTTCTCGTCGATGACCACCACTTCGCCCTGGGCGAAGCGCTTGCCGTTGACGAAGAGATCCACCGGCTCGCCCACCAGCTTGTTCAACTCGATCACGCTGCCCGGCGACAGCTCGACAATGTCCTTGATCAGCATGCGCGTGCGACCCAGCTCGATCACCACCGGCAGGCGCAGATCCAACACGCGGCCCAGACCCGTGTCGCCCAGCTTGGTCTCCATGCCGCTGCGCGGAGCGACCGGCGGAGGGCCGAAATCGGTGAACTGGGCCTGGCGCACCTCGCGGACCGGGGCCGCCGGGGCGACTCCGCCAGGCGCGGCCTGTCCGCCCATGGCGGGAGCGGCGGCGGACGGGGCGTCTTCCGCTGGACGCCTCACGCCGAAATCGGCGTCATCGTCCTCGATGTTGGGGGGTTCGGCCCCCAACATGCCGGCCAGCGCCACGGCCAGGTCGGGCGAGAGCAGCTTGCCCAGCCGCACCGGCTCCTGGCCGTCGATCGTCACCCGGAAAGTGGCGAGCACCCAGCCGGGGTAGCGGGCGGACCACTCCTCCGGCTTGAGCAGATGGGCGGGCTTCACCTCGTTGCGCAGATTGACGCCCACCCGTCCGGACAGCTCGGTCAATTCATTGCCCATGAGCTGGTTGACGCCCTCGACGATGCCGTCGAGGTGCTCCTCCGCCATGAACTCCACCTCGCCGTCGCCCATGATCATGTAGTCGACCACCCGCGCCGTGAAGGGCTTTTCCAGCAGGAAGACGACCTGGCCGGGCAGCCCCTTGACGAAGGGGGCTTCGACGCAGACCAGCTCCTCCTCCCCCAGGGCGGCCAGGACGGCGGCGTCGGCGATGCTCAGCTCCTGCAGATCCAGGCGCGTTTCCAGATTGATGACGGTGCGGAAGATCTCGCCCGAGCGCGCCGCGAAGCCCACTTCATTGGCGCGCAGCAGCTCCAGCTGGGCGAGGTCGGGGGAATCTGCCATGGGTCCTTTGCTCCTGCCTGGGCGCGGCGGCCGGTGGCCGCCCGCTTCCTACAACTCGTTGTAGATGGGGTCTTCCAGCGGATCGACGGCGCGTGTGATGCGGAAACCGCGGCGCTGTCCCAGGCGGCCCGGCCGCCCCAGGAACTTCACCTTGCCCCCCACCTCCAGCTCCACCTCCTCATGCTCGCGGACGGGCAGGGTGAGGACGTCCCCCACCTTGATGTTGAGGAAGTCCTCGAGACTGAGTTCGGTGCGCGACAGATTGGCCTTCAGCTCGATCTCCCCGCAGAGCACCTTGTGGGCGATGGTGCGTTGCACCTCGCGGTCCCCGCGTCGTTCCAGGGAGAGGCGCCGCCCCTGGGTGAGATAGGGCATGGCCGGCTCGAGGACGAAATAGGGGATGCAGATGTTCATGGAGAAGGTGTAGGCCTTCACCCGGATCTCGAAGAAGACGACGCAGACCGTCTCGCTGGCGGGGGCGATCTGGACGAACTGCGGATTGCTCTCATAGCTCTCGCGCACGAACTCCATGGGAAAGATCATGGACCACGCCTCGTTGAGGGTGGCCACCAGCTGGTTGACGAAGCGCGCGATGACGTTCTGCTCGATGATGGTGATCTCGCGCGGCTCGCTCAGGGCGTCCCCGGTGCCGCCCAGGAGGCGGTCCACCATGTAGAGGACGAACTGGGGGGACAGCTCGGCGATGACGGAGCCGCCGCCCCTCTCCGTGGTGAGCACGAAGAGGCTGGACAGCTCGGGCAGGCTCATGGTGTATTCGGCGTAGGTCACCTGGTCCATGGAGAGCAGGTTGACCTCCACCATCTGGCGCATGGTGCTGGACAGGTGGGTGCCCATCGCCCGCGCCAGCCCCTCGTGGATGGTGCGCATGGAGCGCATCATGTCCTTGCTGATGCGCTCCGGGTGCTTGAAGTCATAGGGCTGGACCTCGCGCAGGTCTTCGCCGCCGCTGTCGGGCAACCGCTGGTTCTTGTAGGAGTCCAGCAGCTGGTTGATCTCGTCCTGGGAGAGGATCTTGTTCATGGCCCCCTGTCCTGCTTCCCGTGGGTGAAGGCACCCGCCGACATGCGTCAGGCAAAGGCCATGCCCAAACGATGGAAGTTCCGAAGCGGGGGAAAAGCCGCTGCCCTCAAGGGGAAGGACGGCGCAGAAGGGAGACGGGGCGGCCCGGGCGGTGGGCAGATGCTGCCGTGGGAGGAGGCTTCCTGGCAGAAGCTGCCGCCGGGGGGATCAGCGCTGGCGCAGGACGTAGATCTCCACCCGCCGGTTCTTGGCTTTGTTTGCCGGCGAGTCGTTGGGCACGAAGGGTCGGAACTCGCCGAATCCATGGGCGGCCAGCTTGCGCGGCGGGACCAGGCCCAGCCCCTCCAGGAAGCGCAACATGGCCACGGCCCGGGCCGTGGACAGCTCCCAGTTGCTGGGATAGCGTTCGGTGCGGATGGGCGTGTCGTCGGTGTGGCCTTCCACCTGCAGCTCGGCCACGGGCAGGGTGCGGATGACGTCGGCGACGGCTGTCAGCACATCCCGGTAGCGCGTGTTGAGCACGGCGGAGCCGGGCGGGAACAGCACCTCGTCCTGGAGGACGAAGCGCACGCCCTGCGTGTCCCAGTAGACGCGCACCTGCTCGCTCAGGCTCTGGCGGGCCAGCTCCTCTCCCAGGTCGGACACGGCCCGGTCGAACTCGGCCGAGAGCTGGGCCGGCGCCTCGATCAGGATCTGGCCGGTGGAGGGCCGGAAGATGCCGTCACCTCCCTGCTTGAGCGAACCCATCGCCTTGTGGAACTGGGTCACCTCCAGGGTGGAGAAGCTCACCAGCAGGATGAAGAAGACGAGGAGCAGGCTCATCAGGTCGCCATAGGTGGTCATCCACCCCGGCGAAGTGGGCACCTTGGGCGGGATGGGGCGCCGGGCCATGCTCAGTCGTCCTGCACGAGCAGGCGGTGGTGGGGGGGCAGGAAGGTGCGCAGCTTTTCGCGCACCATGCGCGGGTTGTCCCCGTTCTGGATGGAGAGGATCCCCTCCATGATGAGGGCCTTCCGTCCCAACTCCTCCCGCGAGCGAAGGGTCAGCTTGCCGGCGATGGGCAAGGCGATCAGGTTGGCGATGATGGCGCCGTAGAAGGTGGTGACCAGGGCGGTGGCCATGCCCAGGCCGATCTTGGAGGGGTCATCCAGGGACTGCAGCATCTGGATGAGGCCGATCAGGGTTCCGATCATGCCGAAGGCGGGGGCGTAGGTGCCCACCTGGCTCCAGAGGTGGGCCGCCACCTGGTGCCGCTCCTCCAGGGTGCGGATCTCGATCTCGAGAATGGCTTTGATCATGTCGGGGTCCGTGCCGTCCACGGCCAGGCGGAGGCCGTTGGCCAGGAACTCGTCGTTCATCTCCTGCAGGGTCTGCTCGATGGCCAGGATGCCCTCGCGCCGGACCCGCTCGGAAATCTCCACCATGAACTGGATGGTCTCCGACAGACCCTGCTCGCGGTGGAACATGAACTTGAGGAAGCTGGCGTTCATGCGCCGCAGGCCGGAGAGGGGGAAGTTCATGAGCAGGGCGCCGGCCGTGCCGCCGGCCACGATGAAGATGGAGGCCAGATCGAGGAAAAAGAAGCCGCCGGGGCGCGAGGCGATGGCCCAGGCGACCAGCCCCCAGCCCACGACCAGTCCGATGATGGACGAGAAATCCATGCCGCCCCTTGCTTCCCGCCGGTCGGCGCGCTGCCGCGGCCGACCGCTTCCCGCGTCTTATCGGCGCTTACGCGGCACGTCTGCATCAACGCTTGAGCTGGATCACCTCGCCCAGGATGGTGTCGCTGGTGCTGATCACGCGCGCCGCCGCCTGGAAACCCCGCTGGGCCAGGATCATCTCGGTCAGTTCCTTGCTCAGGTCGGTGTTGGACATCTCCAGATAGCCGCTCTTGACCACGCTTTCCAGTTGGGTGCCGGGTTGGCCCAGACGGGCCAGTCCACTGGAGCCCGTCGAGCTGAAATTGGCCCCGCCCGCCGCCTTGAGCCCCTGCGGGTTGGTGAACTCCGCCACCAGGACCTGGGCCAGGGTGCGGGCGTCGCCGTTGCTGTAGGTGCCCTGGATGCGCCCGTCGTCCAGGAAGTCCACCGTGCTGAGGGTGCCCATGGGCCGGCCGTTCTGGCCGGTGGCAAGCAGGGTGGTGCTTCCCGCCATCTGGGTCAGGCCGTCCAGGCCGCCCACCGAGCCGGCGTCGAAGGTCAGCTGGACGACGGCGCCGTTGCCGGGATCGAAGCTGAGGGCGTTGGCTCCATTGTCATAGGTGAAGGAGGCCAGGCTGCCATCGCTCTCGGTGAAGCGGACCATGCCGCGGTTGCCCGACATGGTGTTGGCGGGGGGAGGCAGGGTCGCCTCCCAGTGCCAGGAGTTGGGATCCACGCCGCGGGTGAAGCTGAGGCCCATGGTGTGGGGCGCGCCCAGGCTGTCGTAGACGATGATGCTGGTCTCGTGGACCGTGTCCTCCGTGTCCACTCTGAAGGCACCGGCACTGAGGCCGTTGGCGGCCAGCACGCTCACGCCGCCACCGCCCAGGTCCAGCACCTCCGTCACGCGGCCGTTGGTGGGGTCCACCTCGCCCAGCGCCAGGGCGACGGGGGCCAGCACCTGGCCACGGCTGGTGGTGAAGGCGCCGCTGGCGGCCAGCGTGGAACTGGTGCCGTTGGTGGCGTTGACGGTGGCGGCACCGAAGAGGCGGGCCAGGGCGTTGGAACCGGATTCCGTCAGGTTGACGCGGTAGGTGGCGCCGGAGCCGAAGTGGGTGCGCGCCACGACCAGCTCGCCGCTGTCCAGGGTGATGTCCACGCCCGCCACTTGCGACTCGATGAGGGCCATGAACTCGCTGAGGGTGGTCTCGGCGTCGAAACCGGTGATGGCCACCGGCGCGCCGTTGTCCACGCTGACGTTGACCGTGCCGAACTGGGTGACGCCCAGGCTGCCCAGGGTCATGGCCGAGGTGAGGGCGCCGGGGAAGGCGGCGTTGCTGCCGCGGAGCCTGCTCTGGGTGGCGGCGGCGCCGGTCACCGTCACGTTCCAGGTGCCGCCCAGCCCGTTGGCGGCGTTGCCGGAGACGCCGGTGACGCCGGCGCTGTTGGCCAGGCTGGCCAGGGTGGCGCGCGAAGTGGTCATGCCGGAGCCCAGGTTGTGACGCAGGGCGACCTCGGTGGTGGCCTGGGCGGCCGAGACCTGGTCCAGGGGCAGGACGATGGCCCCCAGCTCGGTGATGGCGGGCAGGTTGCCGCCCGCATCGGCATTGAGGCCGAGCACGGCCTGCCCGTCCGCTGTGACGAGGGCCCCCAGTTGGTTGACCTGGAAGGCGCCGTTGCGCGTGTAGTAGGTGCCGGAGCCGTCCTGCACGACAAAGAAGCCGTCGCCGTAAATGGCCAAGTCGGTGGTCGTCCCCGTCAGCTCGAGGTTGCCCTGCTCGAAGATGCGGTCGATGGAGGCGACGCGGACCCCCAGCCCGACCTGCATGGGGACGCGGCCACTGGCCGTGCCGGTGGGTTCCGAGGCGTTGCGCAGGGTCTGGGAGAAGGCGTCCTGGAAATTGACGCGGCTGCGCTTGAAGCCCACGGTGCTGGCGTTGGCAATGTTGTTGCCCACCACGTCCAGCTTCTGTTGATGGCCCAGCAGGCCGGAAATGCCCGTGTAGAGGGAGCGGTTCATCCTGTGGTCTCCTTGCTCGCGTTCACCAGTTGATTTGGATGTCCAGGGCGCGGGCGGCCGATCCGCCCCCGTCGTCGGAGGCCGCCTCGCGGCTGACCTCGCTCACCTGCGCCAGGCTGAACTCCAGCCCGTCGCCCACCAGCCAGGGAATGCCCTCGCGGAAGCGGACGGTGTCGATCCGTCCCTGCCAAAGGGCGCGCACCGCCATGGAGGCCCCGGCCGCGTCCCGGGCCACATAAGCCACCGTGTAGGTGCCTTCGGGCAGGCGCTGCCCGCCGGCGCCCCGGCCATCCCAGGAGTAGTGGCCGTCGGCGGAGGGCTCGATCGTGAATTCGTGGACCTTGACGCCCAGCTCGTTGGTGATGGCCACCGTGAGGCTGGCGGGGGTGCGCTCGGCCTCCCAGCGCAGGTCGGCGCCGCTGGCGTCCAGGGCCAGGCGGTTGTCCACCACCGTGACGCGGTGGCCGATCAGCTCGGCCGCCATGCCGCCCTGCAGGGCGCCGGCCAGGGCTGCGTCGGCGGCCAGGCCCAGCTGCAGGGTCTGCTGGATGTTGGTCATCTGCTCGAGGCTGCTGAACTGGGCCAACTGGGCAGCGAACTGCTGGTTGTCCATGGGGTTGAGCGGATCCTGATTGGCCAGCTGGGTGACCAGCAGGTTGAGGAAGTCCTGTCGACCCAGTTCCGCCGCCGAAGAGGCCACCTGGCTTCCTTGCAGGCTGCTGCCACCCACGCCCGAGATGCTGTTCATGGCCGTGCTCCCTTCCCTCCGCTTACGTGGAGAAGTCGTTCCAGGCGGTTGGCAAAATGTTCCGCCCCACCCGCCGACCTTGCCGATTCCTCCCGCTCCTCCCGCCTGGCCCGCTCCCGCTGATCCGGGTCGTCGCCCTCATGCCAGGCGCCTGCCCCACTCTCCCGTCCAGCTTCACCAGGCGTGTGCCGCGCGGGGCCGGCCTCGGTCGTCAGGCGCAGCTCGTCCAGGCGAAGGCCCGCCCCGGCCAGGCTGTCGCGCAAATCCTGCGCCTGTCTGTGCAATTCACGGGCCGTGCTCTCCAGACTGCTGTGGATCTCCAGCCGCCAGCCGGCGCCATCCCGTTCCAGCCGCAGGGTCAGCCGGCCCAGGCGGGCCGGCTCCAGGACCAGTTCCGCCCTGCCCCCTTCGGTCAGCGCCAAGCGCTCCAGGCGGCCGTGCAGTTGCTCCAGAAGCAGTTTGGGATCAAGCGGGGCCGGGGGGAGGCCGGCCGCGGCGGGCCGGGCCGCCTCGGCGCGGGCCAGCCAGAGAAGCCCAGCAGAAAGCTGGATGATGGGCAAGCCGTCCGCGCTTTCCGCGCACGGGAGGGAGGCCGCAGCTTGGGCCGGGCCCGCCGGGCTGGATCCGTCCACGGCCTTCGTCTCTACCGTGGCCCGGCCCGTGGCGCGGCGGCCCAAGCTCCCGCCGGCCAGGGCGGCGCGCCACTCGGCCAGCAGGCGCACGGCCGCGGGCCGCTCGGTTTTTCCTTCGGCGTCCTCTCCCGACGTGCCCCTTCCCGGCATGCCAGTTCCTGGCACCTGCTCCCCCGCGGGCCGGGTGGGCCGCTGGGCGCTCTGCTCGAAGCGCAGCAGGGCCACCGTGCGGGTGTCTTCCCCTGGATTGGCGGCGGGGGACGGCGCCGGCGGAGCCGCCTCGCCTCCAGACTCAATCGGGCGGTTCTGTGCCCGTAGCGGGATGGGCCTGGCTGGATTGCCGGCCGTTGGGGAGAGACGCGCAGCGGCGTTGGCGGGCAGGGTCCGCGCCATGGGCAGGGGCCGCCCACCCGCATTTGGCACGCCGCGGGCGGTCCGGGTGCCCTCCTCCCGTCCTGTCCCCTCCTCCCGACCCGCCCGGGGTGCGGGTGGGGGGCTCAGGACGGCGGCCGCGCCGGGTCCCATCGGCGCACCGGGCGTGGGCCGGGCGGCCGGCTCCGATCCTGCGGATTCGGCAGGTGGCGGCAGGGCGGTCGGCGATGGAAGGACCGCTTTCTGCCCCATCGGCAGGACAGGTGCCTGCCGGGCGACCGCCGACGAGGCGGCCGGCCTCCTGGCAGGACTCGATCTTCCGGCAGCCGCCGCCGGGTAGGCGGTGGAGTCCTCCCGGGCTGGCATGGGGGCAACGGGGAGGAGGACCTGGCTCGACTCGCTGCCTTGCGGCGTCGCCGGGCGTGCGTGCGCCCGCGCGGCCCCCGCCTGTCCACCCATGCCTGGACGCGGCCCGGCCGCCGGCGGGTCGGCGGCCAGCACCCCGGCAGAGATCGAGGTCCCGAGTGGCCACGGGCGGGAAGCGGCCCCCTCCCGGCCACTGGCCAGCGGGATGACCGGCTCCCGTTTCAGGGCAGCCGGCTCCGCCAGCGCGAGCGCCGGGAAGGCTTTCTCCCGCCTGCGGCGGGCGCCCCGCCCGGGCGCGACCCCTTCCAGGGCAAGGAGGGCGGGCGCCTGGATGGCGGGCGTCGCACTCACGGTTGCTTCTCCACGCGGCGGGCCTTCTCCTTGGCCTGCTCGCGGATGAGGGTGCTGATGCCGGCGGCGCGGTCCGGGGGCATGGCCGCCATGACCTTGGCCGCCGTGCGCTCCTCGATCATGAGCAGGATGGCCGCCACCGAGGCATTGTCCATGCGCAGCATGACGGGAGCCGCCTTGCGCGGCTGCATGCTCTCGAAGACGCGGGAAAGGCGCACCACCTCCTCGCTGGAGAGCAGGACATCGCGCTGGCGCAGGGTGTCAAGCTCGGCCTGCAGGCGCTCGAGCCGCGTCTGCAGACGCTGGGTGGTGTCCACAGCGCGCACCAGGGAATCCTCATGGACCTGCACCTGGGCCTGGAGATCCTGGATGCGGGTCCGCAGGCTGTCCTCCGGGCTCAGCAGGAGCGGGTCCGCCGTCCGCGCCGTGTCCACCTGGAGGCTGTCCACCACGGCATGGACAGGCGCCTCCCAGGCCGCCCGGCGACGCTGGGCAACCAGGACGGCCAAGCCCACGACCACGGCCGTCGAGACGAGGATGTACCCGCCCCACAGCAGCAAGCCCCGATTGCCCTTCTTCTGCGTCGGCTCGGGCGGGGTTTCCTCCACCTCGTCCTGTCTGCGTCTGGGTCTTTCCGCCATCATCCCTCTCCATGTTCCGGCGCTTCGCGGCGCAGGACCTCGAGCAATCCGATCTCATCCAGGCGGAGCCGCTCCCGCCGGTCCTCCTCCCGCCGCTGCCGCTCGACCAGGCGGTCCCGCCAGCGCTCCATCCCCTGGCGCTCCCGCGCCGCGGCCGACAACTCCTCGCGGGCGGCCGCCAGCCGGGGCTGCCATTCGGCGACCATCCGCTCGCCCAGCGCCACGCTGCGTTGCCGGTGGTCGATGTAGGCCTGCAGCACGCTCCAGCGCGCCGGGCCGATCCCCCCCGCCAGCTCGCTCGTCCACTGGACCCGGGCCTGGCCCAGCTGCGCCTCCGTCTCGGCCAGGGCCCGGCGCCGCTGCGCCTCCTCCCCCAGGCTGAGGGCCAGTTGGTGACGGGCCTGCTTCTCACGCCGCTCGCGCAGCCGCAGGAGACGTTGGAGCCGTTCCTGGCGCGTCCTCACGGGCGGATCCCGCTCATGCCGCCAACTCGATCAGGCGGCGCACCGTCTCGGCATGGCTGGAATGCTCGTCCTGGCGCTGTCCCAGCCACTCCCGGATGCGCGGCAGGCGGGCCAGGGCCTGGTCCACGTCCGCGTCCGACCCCTTGGCGTAGGCGCCCACCTGGATGAGGTCCTCCGCCTCCTGGTGCGCCGCCAGCCAACGCAGCAGCCGGCGCACCGCCTCCTCCTGGCCGGGCAGCACCAGTCCGGGCCGCACGCGGCTGATGCTGGCCAGCACGTCCACCGCCGGCCACTGGCCGCGCTCCGCCAGGCGGCGCGAGAGGACAAGATGCCCATCGAGGATGCTGCGCGCCGCGTCGGCCACCGGGTCGGTCAGGTCGTCGCCGTCCACGAGGACCGTGTAGAAGGCGGTGATGCTGCCCTGGCGGTCCCGCCCGGCCCGCTCGAGCAGGGAGGGCAGCAGGGCGAAGACCGAGGGTGTGTAGCCTTTGCCCGCCGGCGGCTCGCCGGCGGCCAGGCCGATCTCGCGCTGGGCGGTGGCGACGCGGGTGAGGCTGTCCACCAGCAGCAGCACATCCATGCCCCGGTCGCGGAAGCTCTCGGCGATGGCCGTGGCCAGCTGCACGCCCCGGCGCTTGAGCAGGGGCGCCTGGTCGCTGGTGACCACCACCACCACGCTGCGGGAGAGGCCCTCCTCGCCCAGGTCGCGCTCGAGGAACTCGCGCACTTCGCGGCCGCGCTCGCCGATGAGGCCGATCACGTTGATGCGGGCGTCCGAGGAGCGGGCGATCATGCCCAGCAGGACCGACTTGCCCACGCCGGCCCCGGCGAAGATGCCCAGCCGCTGGCCCCGGCCGCAGGTGAGCAGGCCGTCGATGCTGCGCACGCCCGTGGCGAAGACCTGGTCGATGCGCGGGCGGTCGAGGGCGGGCGGCGCCGCCCGGTGGAGCGGGGCGCGGCCGCTGGCGGCGAGCGGTCCCTTGCCGTCGATGGGCTCGCCCATGGCGTTGAGCACACGCCCGGCGAGGAGATCCCCCGTCGGGACGGCGGGCGCCGCCGGCCGCAGGCGGATGAGATGGCCGGGGCGGATGCCGGTGAGGGGACCCAGCGGCATGAGGAGGGTGCGGCCGCTGCGGAAGCCCACGATCTCCGCCTCGAGCCCGCCCCCCTCCTCGCCGATGGAGCAGGACTGGCCCAGGGCGCCGCGCGGACCCCGCCCCTCCACTACCAGGCCGGTCACCCGGTCCACCAGGCCGCGCCGCGGCCAGGGGGAGACGCGGGCGGCCTGTCGTCGCCAGTTCTCCAGGGCTCTCATCGTCCCGCCTCGTCCGCCTGACGCACCAGTTCCTCCTCCAGATGGTCCAGCATGGCGGCGGAGCCGGCCTCGAGCAGGCCGTCGTGCAGCTCCACGCGGCAGGCGCCGGGGGGCACCTCGGCCGCCTCCACCCATTCCAGCCGGCCGGCCAGCGAACGGATCAGCTCGGCCAGCCGGGGCAGCCTCTCTTCGAGATCGTCACCCAGGATGCGGCGCCGCTCGCCAGGGTGAAGATGAAGACGGACGGTCTGCTGGTCGAGGCAGTCCTCCAGCAGGTCGCGCACCCGGCGGGCGAGGGCCTCCTCGTCCAGGGGCAGGGCGCGCCGCAACACGGTCTCGGCCATCCAGCGGGCCAGGCGGACCAACTCGCGGTCGGCCTGGCGGTGGTAGTCCGCGGCGGCCCGCCGGAACTCCTCCTCCTGCATCGCCAGCAGGCGGAAGGCCTCGGCCAGCTCCTCCTCCACTTGGCGACGCCCGTCCAGCAGCCCGGCGGCATGCCCCTCGGCCCGTGCCTCCTCCAGGCGGCGACCCATGTCGGCCAGCAGCTCCTCCAACCGCCGCGCCTGTTGGAATCCCTCCTCCTTCAGGGCGCCGATCCGTCGGCGGAAGAGGGCCTGGGCCGTGCGCAGCCGCTTCTGCTCCTCGCGGCCGCTGCCGGCCTCCTCGCGTGTGCCGCTGTCCAGGAAGCGCCCGGAGCCCAGCCGGACCTGCTCCGCCTTCAGCACCGTGCTCATGGGCGAAGGTCCGCAGCCATGCTGGCCAAGGCCGGATCCCCGGCCTTCGCCTCCCGTCCCACGATGCCGGGTCCGGTCAAGGGCAGCCTCCTCACCGCGTCTTCCAGGATCCGGGGCGCTGTCCGCGGGGAGTGCTCAGGGAGCGACCTCCGCCCGTGGCCGGGTCTGTTTCGACCAGCGCCGCATGTGTCGAGCGGGTTCCCGCCCATCAGATCATCATGTCGCCTTCCTCGGCCCCCTTCATGATGTAGATCTGCCCTTCGTCCTCCAGCCGGCGGATGATGTCGATGATCTTCTGCTGCACCTCCTCCACCTCGCGCAGGCGGACGGGCGGCATGTACTCCAGCTCCTCGCGGATCATCTCGGCGGCCCGGCTGGAGATGTTGGCCAGCAGGCGCTCGGCCAGATCCGGCGTGCAGGCCTTGAGGGCCAGCGTGAGATCCTTGTTGTCCACTTCGCGCAGCACCTTCTGGATGCTGCGGTCGTCCATTTGGATGACATCCTCGAAGACGAACATGAGGTTCTTGATTTCGGCCGACAGCTCCGGCGCGTCGGCGGCGATGCCGGTCAGCACCGCCTTCTCCACGGACTGGCCCGTCAGGTTGAGGATGTCCGCCGCCGCCTTGACGCCGCCCAGTTTCGATCCCATCTGGCTGAAGTCGATGCGGCTCTCCAGCACCTGCTCCACGGCCGCGATGTTCTCGGGCGAGACCCGCTCCATGCGGGCGAAGCGCAGCATGGACTCCTTGGCCAGCTCGGCGGGCAGGTTGGCGATGATGTTGGCCGCCTGGCTGGGGGAGAGCTGGGTGAGGACGAGGGCGATGGTCTGGGGATGCTCCCGCTGCAGGAAGCTGAGCAGCTCGGTGGGATCCACGTTCTTGAGCACGTTGAAACCGCGGATCTGCAGGCTGGACTTGATGCGCTTGATGATGTCGATGGCGCGCACCTCGCCCAGGGCGGCCTGCAGCAGGCTCTGGGCGTAGCCCATGCCCCCTTCCTTGATGTAGTCGGCGGCCATGGCCATCTCGTAGAAGTCGTCCTCCGCCGCCTGGAGGATGGTCACCGGCAGGTTGCCCAGCTTGATGATCTCGCGGGCGAGTTCCTCAATCTCGGTGGGTTCCAGGAAGCGCACGATCTCGGAGGCCGCCTCCGGCCCGATGGCCACGAAGAAGGCCGCTGCCCGCTGCACGCCGCCCAGTTGGCGGAATCTCTCCGTTCCTTCCATCAGCTTGCCTCATAGAGCCAGGCCCGCACCAGGCGGGCGGCGTCGTCGGGATGCTCCTTGCAATAGTCCACCACCTTCTTGTGGACCCGCGCGATCTGGCGCTGCTCGGGGGTGCGGGCAGCCTCCAGCTCCATCACGAGCGGCACCTCCTCTTCGTAGCTCTCTTCAACGACCGGGCCGGTGCGGACCCCGGCCAGCATGAGGGCCCGCTTGTCGTCGAAGGCCTGGCCGATCCGCGAGTTGATGAGGGACAAGGTGGAGCGCAGGAGGAAGAGGAAGGCGATGATGCCACCCACGAAGAGGACCTTGCGCAGGATGTCCAGGGCCATGTCCCGGATCTTGCGGTTGCGCAGCGCGCCCAGGTCCTGCTCGCGCCCGGAGCTGTCGAAGGCGAGGTTCTCGGCCTGGATCTGGTCGCCGCGCTGGGCGTCGAAGCCCACGGCGGTGCGCACCAGCTGCTCCAGCTTTTGCATCTCCTCGGCGCTGCGGGGCACGTAGCTTAGCGGCGGGTCGCCCTTGCCGCCACCGCCCTCGGCGTAGGTGCCGTCCACCACGAGGGAGACGCTCAGGCGCTTGAGGGCGCCCTGCTGTCCCCGGATGTGCTCGAGGATCTCGTTCACCTCGTAGTTGGTGATGAGGCGCTCCTCCTGGGTGGTGGAGGTGTCGCTCCCGGTGCTGCTGCCCTCGTTGAGTTCCTGGCTGCGCACGATCTTCTTCTCCGGGTCGAAGATGCGGCTGGTGCGCTCCAGGTAGCTGAAATCCAGGTCCGCCGTCACCCGCACCACGCTGCGGCCCTCCCCCACCACGCGGTCGAGCATCTCCTGGGCCTGCTGCGTGTAGTAGGCGTTGACCTTGCGCGTCAGTTCGATCTGCTTGTTGGAGCGCCCCAGGCCGATGTCGTCGTCGGCCGGTTCCGTCAAGAGCTTGCCCCGGGAATCCACCACGGTGACGCGGGTGGGGTGCAGGCCCTCCACGGCGGAGCTGACCAGGGCGACCACCCCCGCCACCTCGCCCCTGGGCACGGCGTAGTGTTGATCCGTCACCACCGTGACGCTGGCCGTGACCGGCACCTGCTCGTCCTTGAAGAGCGAGGGCTTGGGTTGCACGATGTGGACGGTGGCGCCGTGGACCCAGGAGAGGGCGTCCAGGGTCTTGGCCAGCTCGCCCTCCAGGGCCCGCTTCTGCATGAGGTCCATCTCGCGGTCGCTCATGCCCAGGCGCTGCTCGTCCAGCAGCTCGTAGCCGGGGATGGCCGGGCGGGGCCCGCCCTCGGCGGCCAGCTTGACCCGCAGGCGGTAGAGTTCGGAGCGTGGCACCTCCACCGTGCCGCCCCCGCCGGTCAGCCGGTAGGCCGCCTTCTGCTCCTCGAGCTGGCTGACGACGCGGGCCGCCTCCACCTCGCTCAAGCCGCGGTAGAGGGGCGCCCAATCCGGCTGGGCGGCCCACCAGAAGGTCGCGCCCAGCAGGAGCAGGACAAGGACGCCGCCGCCGGCCAGGAGGAGCAGACTGCCCCGCCGGGGGGAGTTCCAGGTGTCGCGCAGCCTTTGCAGGAAAGGGGATAGCCAGTCGGGCATGGGGACCGTGCTCCTACACCTGCATGCGCATCAGCTCCTGGTAGCCTTCCAGCAGCTTGTTGCGCACCTCGACCATGAACTTGAAGGAGAGGGAGGCCTTCTCCATGGAGATCATCGCGTCGTGGACGTTCTCCACCTCGCCCGCCGCGAAATGGGCGGCCAGCTCGTCGGCTTGGACCTGTTGGACATTGATCGCCTCGATGGAGGCCTTCAGCGTGTCCACGAAGCTGGGCGCCGCCGTCCCCTCCCCGATGGCGCCGGGCGCCTCGAGCGGGGAGGCGCCGCGGGATGGGCGGATGCGGTCCGCCTGGCGGGCCGATTCCAGCATGGAGACGGAGACCGGGCGCTGCTCGGCGGCCAGTTGGGCCAGACGCTGGCTGGGCGTGATCACGGCCATGGGCTTATATCTCCAGGGCCTTGGCGGCCATGTCCTTGGCCGCCGTGATGGCGGTCAGGTTGGCCTCATAGGCGCGGCTGGCGGCGATGAGGTGGGTCATCTCCTCCACCACGTTGATGTCGGGGTAGGCCACATAGCCGTCCGCGTCGGCGTCGGGATGCTCGGGGTCGTACTCCATGCGCGGGCGGCGGTTCTGGATGAAGCGCTCCGCCTGCACCCCGGCGAGGCCGTCCCCCTCGCCGCCCGGGCGGCTGCCCCGCATGTGCTCGGGGTGGGTGGTCCACAAGCCGGAGGGACGCTGGCCGTCGGGGCTGAGGAAGTCGCGTTCCTCCTCCCCTTCCCGCAGGACGACGACGCGGGGCTGGAAGGGGCCGCCGTCCACGCCGCGCGTGGTGTTCAGGTTGGCCAGGTTCTCGCTGATGGCGTCCATGCGCCGACGCTGGGCGCTGAGACCGCTCCGGCTGATGTTGAGGTGATGGAAGGCGGCGGGTTCGGTCACCTTCATGGCTGCCTCCTGTCCTGTCCCGGCCTG